>MZXQ01000274.1 GCA_002926195.1 Candidatus Methanomarinus sp. HR1
TTACCTAACATTTGATCTTGTTTTTCCAGCATTTTTATAAGGATTGGTATCCCTTTTCCACATTGTTCCATCTGAAACGCCTGCATACATGTTTCAATTGGTGGGATGCTGTTAATATATTTTTCAATACTGATATTCTCAACTTCAGCGTTATTCGGTGATGTAGTGTTTATAAATCCTTTGAAAAAATCAAACATTTCAGCATCAGCTTCAATGAGAGCAATGACTGATTGAGTTCCATCGATGAATATATTGAAAGTGTTAAAATTTTCAACTCCCAGAGAAAGTGCTTTATTGGTCAAAAAAACTCGATAACCAACGTCATGGACTTTTTTACCTTTTAAAATTACCTTAAATTTCATAAGTAATAATTAGTATCAATCAATATAAATATTCCTTTTTATAGTATATCAAAAAGTTACTTAGATATACTGCGTAGATAACAATATATATAAATAAAGGAAATATATATCAAGCTCTTTAATAAAGAGGGGATAAATACTAATATGTCTGACTTAATTGCAATGCCGATTATGCAGGAATATTTCGCTTCTAAGCAGTCAGAATATGATGATTTCGAAGAGCCTGTCGAGATTCTGGTAAAACTTGCGAAAGAAGGTGAAATAGATCCCTGGAATATTGATATTGTCGAGATTACCGATCAGTTCTTGCAGCAAATTGAAAAAATGGAACGTATGGACTTAAGAATATCAGGCAGAACACTTCATTATGCAGCCATCCTGCTTCGAATGAAGTCCAATGTCCTGATAGAAGAGCCGGCTATAGAAGATGAAACATGGAATGATGATCTGGAATTATTTGATATTGATGACTATCCTATTCCCAAACCTCCTGTACGGCGTTATTCAAGACGATCTGTCACACTGGATGAACTGATACTGGAACTAAAGAAAGCAGAAATAGTAGAACAACGGCGGAGCACTCGCAAAAAAACACAAAAAACTATTGAACTTGATAGACTCACTACTGATCAAGTGCTTGGTATAGCTCATGAAGAGGATATCGAAGGCAGGATAGAAGTATTGAGAAAACAGATCAGTAGATTTCTTGAAAATAAACAATTCATTACTCTAAGTGAAATACTGGGTAGTGACCGTTCGGATAATTTAATGATCTATATCTCGCTGGTTTTTTTGGCAAATATGAAAGAGATATGGATCGAACAGAAAGAACTGTTTGGAGAAATATTTATCAGCTATCCGGAGGCAAATACATATCAACGATCATAAAATCATAGAAGCAGCATTATTCACTGCCGGAAGTCCGGTAGACCTGGCCACATTACAGGGACTGGTTAGTAATAAAAAGAGAACTCAAAAAGTAATCGAATTTTTAATCAGGGAATATCATGAGCGTAAGGGTGCTCTTGAGATCATTAAAATCGAAGGTAAATTTGTAATGCAGGTAAAACCGGAATATGCCGAACTGGTCAGAAGCATTGCACCAGGAGAACTCTCATCACCGGTGCTTAGAACACTATCGATCATTGCTTATCACCAGCCAATAGTACAAAGTGATCTGGTAGAAAAGCGGGGCAATGCTGTTTATGATCATGTAAGAGAACTGGAAGAATGGGGATTGATATCAAGATCACCACAGGGCAGGACTAAAATCATTAATACTACTCCATGGTTTGCTGAGTATTTTGGTCTGGATTCCAGTGACCCTGAGTATATCAGACAAAGAATTGTACAGATGTCCACGCAACAGGGACAGGCCGGACTTGATAAATGGCTGGGTATGAAAAAGCCCATTGGTGTGACCAGAGGATACTTATCATTAATATTCTTGCTCGGGATAGAAAATTTTAAAGTAGTAGAACCATATAACCCTACGGATAATGATATAGAGCGCATCAAAACAATGGGTAAACTGGTGATCTCGAATGGATATGGTGAAAAAGTTGCACAGCACTTCAATGGCGAGATCATAGAGATACAGGCAGTGACTTTTGATGATCTGCTTGCCAGCTTTGATAAGCTGTCTAATCTGGGTCGCAAGGATAAGGTCAATGAAGCTGTGGCAAAAGTACAAAAACTAAAAGAAGAATACTTATCAAGGTCTCTTGGTATAACCACAAGAGTGAGACCTGCCACTGATATGATCGCTCGTTTGGTAGCTGATATGAAACTTAATGTGTCATCGGATGGACTATTGATCGCACCTGATTACGGGCTGTCAGGACAGGGTGTGGATGTCTCACAAGGTGCTGATATATTGGTTCCCACACATGCAAATGCTTCTGCTGATATAGTAGAGCGTGTATGCAAGCGATATGAGTCTATTCTTGAAGGAATAAATAATTAGAACAAAATAATATAGTGGATTAAATATGAGTGATCATGAAGTAATTGTCATAGGCGGTGGTATTAGCGGTCTGATGTCTGCTATGACGCTGTCTAAACATGAAAAAGAAGTCCTGGTTTTAGAAAAAAGCAGCCGTATTGGCGGCAACTGTAATAGTTATGATGTGGAAGGTTTCCAGGTAGATACAGGAGTCCATGCAATATCTCACTTGCTGGTAGGTCCTATGCGCAGGATCATGGATCTTTATTTTGATTATGTTCCGGTGTTCATGGATCTGGGGCCGTATTATATACGAACTCACCGTGGTCTGACCAAAGTGCCTTCTAACCTCAGGGAATTTGCTTTCTTTGATGTCCTGCCTAAGAAGGATAGGATATTACTCAGTCAAACTATTACCATAGCTTTTACTCAAAGTACACTCGGAACCAACCTGAAAAATCAATCTGTGTACAATTTCATCCCTAAAGGTCTATCACAGGACTCTTTGGATTTTATTGATGCGCTCTGTTATTCATTATCAGGCAGATCCATGAAAGAAACGTCTGTACACAGGATATTAACTGGCAGTAGCTTTATGAGGGATAGTGTACCAGAGAACTTCTGGGAGGATGAGGTAGTTGATACTTCATACAAGGCACTACTTACTGATCATTTTTCTATGAGCCAGTTGAAAGGACATCTATCGGTCCTGAGCAGGCTTGCCAATAATGAGATCGGCATGTCACAGAAATATCCCCGTAAAGGTCTAAAAGCGATACTCAACTCTGTTTTGTATTCAATGAGTGATAAAGTTAAGATTACTACTTCCTGCAAGGCTACTTCGATAATCACAGATAACGGGACTGTAAAAGGTGTGGTAACTGAGAACGGGACATATACGGCAGATATGATTGTATATACAGGTTTTGTAAAGGATCTTCCGTCACTGGTAACTGATCTCGGGCAATCATATGTTCAAGACCTTAAAGATATTGTACAGACCCATAGTATGACTATATGGTTAGGTCTTGATACGAAAATGTCTGAGCTTAATTATATTGGTTCTGAGATTTGGTTTAAACCCAGGGCTTACTGGGCTATGCCTATTAGTAATTATGACCAGGAACTGGCACCTCCTGGTAAGCAGTTGGTTGGTTTTACGTTTATAGTAGATGAATCAGTACCTCTCGTAGAAGATAAAAAGCGGATGTATAAGACTATACTGGAAGCTTTGCCTAATATTGAGGAACATATAGAAATGACCCATTACCAGTATACTATACCAGAAAAGGCTGCAGTGACCATTGACGGTTATTTTGCTGATTCCAGAACACCTATTAAGAACCTTTATCTGGCAGGTACTGATACTGATAGCCGGAGTATGGGTATTACCAGGGCTGGTTATTCTGTATTAGAACTATTAAAGGCCATGAGGGATGAAGGACATATTTGAATTGGATACATTAAATTGAGATTAAGGCTTCTGTTCTCTACGATCTTTCATATATTCTGAGAAACCTGAATTAAGCAGTACCATTATTCCACATATAAATGTTATTAATCCGATTTCACCGGGATAGTTCGTCTTTACAATAAGCACGACTCCGGTATGAAGTATAATAAGGCCGAGAATAAAAGCGGTGATCTGTGGATGTTTTATCATAACGCTGTAATAAAGCAGTGATGCTATCCAGGTGCCGGTACCAAAATAAATAAAAGGAAGTCCGTCCCCGTCCCTGGTGGATATCAGTATACCACTTAGCAGGAAAAATGCACCAAGAGCTATCAGGAAGTATATTTTTTTAATTTTTATCATTGTAATATTACATATCAATTTTATTGTAAAATAAAGTTAATGGTTTATATTTTTCTTCCTATTAAGTAAATGGAGTTAAACAATTATCTTATTTTGAAATGTCATTATCGCCAAAAAAGAATAAAAAC
>MZXQ01000114.1:0-551 GCA_002926195.1 Candidatus Methanomarinus sp. HR1
CCTCCTTTCATTTCTACTCCCTACCGATAATCTCCTTCAGCTCATTCCAGAGTTCTTCGAAAGAAGCTGTAGCTTTTGAGTGGGCTTGCGTGCATGCAACTGGTTGCCGGTAAATTCCCATCTTCTCGATGTCAGCGGCGTAAGGAATCTGGCTTTTCAAGAAATGCTTGTTTGTTTCCATCTCCCTGATGATATCCTTATGTATCGTTTTCTGTTGTTCCACCATGGAGAAAAACGGGACAATCCCGGATTGGTCGAGTTCGGATTTATTGAAGAACTTCAGCAGTTTATCATAAGTGAGCCTGGAAAGGGTGGTTGGGACAAACGGGAGGAGGATATAATCTGCAGCAAAAAAGACGTTCTCGGAGAGCAAAGTGATGTTTGGTGGACAGTCAAGGAATATGTTGTCGTATTCATCTTCAAATGGTGTTAACATCTCTTTGAGCCATTTTATGGAGCGTTTCCTGTTGCTGAGTGCAATATCGAGCAATCGGTATGAAAAATCAGCAGGGAGGATATCCAGATTTGCGTAATCACTACCGCGTATGGTT
>MZXQ01000114.1:560-2161 GCA_002926195.1 Candidatus Methanomarinus sp. HR1
CTGAAGTAGTATGATGCCGAGCCCTGCGGGTCCAGGTCGCAGAGCAATGTCTTGAACCCGTCGCGGGACGAGAGGTATGCAAGGTTGACCGCTGCGGCCGTTTTCCCCACACCTCCTTTTATACTGTAGAATGCTAAATTAGTCATGGTATCATTTCCTTCTTCGCCTTCTTTGCCTTCTTTGCGGCCGTCCTATCACCATCTTTAAAAAGTTGTTTGAAGAGCAATCTGTTCTTCTTTTGACCAAAATGCCTGAACTGATCTGAAAACTCAGCCCGTACGTGATGTTGTCTCGTATTCAGATTCATGATCAGTCCACCGATGGCAGCCGCAATGGGCATACTCTGATCTGATTCGAGGTCGATCGTATCAAGGTATTCTTTTAGTGTACCCTGCTGCATCGAGAGGTCGTTGAACTCTCCTAAGTTGTCCTGTAATAGCTTCANNGACTGGATCCGCATGTTGTGAAGTTTCCAGTCCGGCGAATCGTTATCTATCTTCTCACCGTCTTTTATGATTTTTGTATATCGCTTCCAGATGAACTCTCTCGCAAGTGTTATCACGGGTTTTTCTGCGTTTTTCGGCATTATGTCGCAATCCTCATCAGAAACGAGGAATACTTCCCAGTCGGTGACAAGCTGCCTGTAAAAATCGGAGCGGAGCACTCTGATAAATCCTTTTAGCTCTTTTTCCCGCTGTTTTTCCAGATATATGAAAAAGGGGTCGAGTCCTGGTCTGAGATCTTCGGGTAGCATGGCGAGGTACTCCTCCTTCGTGTGCAGGTACACGTCCAGGTCTCTTAGTTTGTTTGAAGACTGACCAAGCTTCCTGAAATCCTCTTTGAACCGGTCAAGTCTTTCCGGAGGGATCACGTCTTTGATCTGGCTCATGGCAGAGCGTGTTCGGCGCCCTGATACCCGGAAATCATGGAGAAACTCGGTGTCAATATCACTGATGACCCCTTCCTCGTTCTGTTTCATGATGTTTAGCAGATAGAGGAAGATCTTCCTTATAGCCATACTACCGCTCATGTCTCTTGTGAGGGCGACCTTCATTTTGGAGCTATAGTCCCCTGGTTTTTTTTGGGTCAGCTTGAGCACCATGTTAAATAAATTCTCACAGGGCTCAGCTACTTCGATCCCCTCTATAAACTGACGAAAATCACGAAACTCCTTCCAGTAGCCACGGACTGGCGTAAGTGTAATAGTGTGGATGGTTTTTTGGATAGAGACGTCTGTGCCCGGATTGATCTCGTCGAGATAGACCCGCAGTACCGTTTTTTCATCTTTGTTCAGGATATGGAGTTTTTCGCTCCTCTTCTCAATTTCTAAAAATGGCAGAAGTGCCCTGACATCCAGGCATGCCTTAAGCAACGTCGCAATCTCGCAATCAGGAAAGTCCCACCAGAACCGTGCCACGTCCTTATGCTCCCCTGGACATTCTGCTATCACTTCAAAGGATTCCATGTCCTTTAAATAAAAGGTATCATCCTGTTTCAAGAGAACGAGGTTCTCGTTGTAGAGGAGCCAGTCAAAGGAATCAAAATAGCTCTCTCGCACAGTGGTAGGCGAGTCATGAGCAAAACGGTATGATTCTGATATT
>MZXQ01000114.1:2172-5003 GCA_002926195.1 Candidatus Methanomarinus sp. HR1
TCACCATGCCAGATTCCCCGGTGTTCTATCAGCCATTTCTGTGAGTCCATGCGTTCATCATCGGGACCCGGGATTATGCGTTCATAAGTTCCATCAGATAAAAGTCTTCTTGCTTTTACGTTATCTTTCAGGTGAATATTCAGCATGTACTCGATTATTATCTCTTTGAGTTTCGGGTCCGGAATGATAATTAGTACTTCAACCCGTTTATTGAGGTTTCTTGGCATCATGTCCGCACTACCTATCAACACCTCATCAGCTCCACCGTTCCTGAAGTAGTAGACCCTTGAATGTTCAAGAAATCGCCCGAGTATTGAGGTCACGGTTATATTTTCACTTATGCCTTTTATACCTGGTCTCAGGCTGCACAGACCCCGCACGTTGAGATTGATTATCACACCAGCCATCGACGCCCTATAAAGCGCCTGAATTATGCCCTCATCAACAAGACCGTTTAATTTTATGGCTATGTATCCGTTTCCCGCCTGTTTATGGGCATCTATCTCCCGGTTGATACGATCAACAATCTCTCTTCTAAGCGTCGCCGGAGCAACCACGAGATGTTTATAGTCATTCTTCTTCGAATATCCTGTGAGGAGGTTAAATACCTCTGCAAGTTCTGCTCCGACTCCGGGATTAGAGGTCAGGTAAACGATATCCGCATAAGTTGTTGAAGTGACGGCATTGAAGTTACCTGCACTTATAAGCGAATAATGTATGATTTTTTCACCACGTTTTCTAACGATAAGAAGTATCTTCGCGTGTACCTTGAGATCCTTAAGCCCATAAATCACATGCACACCCGCATCCTCAAGAACCTTCGCCCAACTGATATTTTTCTCTTCATCGAATTTTGCCTTCAACTCCACGAGTACTGTTACGGCTTTACCCATCTTTCTTGCACGTAATAGGGCAGATATGACCGGAGATTTTTTACCAACCCTGTACATCGTGGTCTTGATCGCTAAAACATCCGGATCTTCTGCTGCCTGCTTAAGCGGGTTCACTATCGTATTGAAGCTATCATAAGGGTGATAAAAGACCCAGTCTCGCTTTTCTATCGCAGAAAAGATATCTTGACCCTCTTTGAAAGCGGGCGGGGTGTATGGCAAAAAAGGTACATCCTTAAGATCGGGTCTATCGATACCAAGAAACTGCCAGAAATCAACAATGGAGAGTGGCATATCAACCTTATACACAAGATCGTCAGTAAGCATGAAATTGTGAATAAAGAGTTTCTTCAATTTATCAGGCATCGATCCATCGATCTCCAGCCTCACAGGTAAACCTGTCCTTCTTGACTCTATGCCCAACTCCATTGCGGTTAGAAGATCTGATGCAAGATCATCTGTTATCTTTATCTCTGCATTCCTGGTCATCCTGAACGGGCAGGTGGCAACAATTGTTAAGCCTGGAAATAACTTATTAATCTCTGACGCAATGATATCCTCAATAAAAACAAGATTAATCTCTTTTTTCACTTTAGTTTCATTATTAGGTTTTTTTCCTTTGTCTGGTATCTCAACCAGTCTTGGAAAGAGATCAGTCGGTATCTTAATTCTGGCATATTTCTCACCGTCCTCAGAATCCATGACAATCACGGCAAGGTTTAAGCAGATGTTTGAGATGAAAGGAAACGGATGTGCAAAATCCATAGCAAGAGGCGTAAGTGTAGGAAAGATATTATTATCGAAATAATCACTGACATAATTATATTGATCCTTATCAAGATCTTCAACCTTTTTAATCATGATACCAGCAGTTAATAAATCCGGGATTATCTCTTCATTCCAGCATTTTGAGTATCTCTTCAGAAGCTTTTCAACTTCTATTCTTATTTCAGCAAGCTGTTCATTTGGTGTCATGCCATCAGGTGGTGTTTTGAGAGCACCTTTTAAGGCCTGCCGCTTCAAACCAGAAACCCGCACCATAAAAAATTCATCAAGACCACTCCCGCAAATCGCAAGAAACTTAATACGCTCCAAAAGCGGATGTCCCCTCTCATATACTTCCTCAAGGACCCGTTCATTCAGTTTTATCCAGCTCAATTCCCTGTTAATAAAAAGCGACGGATCATTAAGCGGTCTCATCTCCTCTTCTGAGGCAACGATCTGATTTATTTCATCATCATCATTCATAAGATATTATATTCTCCTTATATGTTGCTTAACCCCATTTTCCCGTCAAGGAGCATCTCCAGGTATGACCTCTGGCTTATTTCCTTTGTTGAGAGTCCGAGTTTTTTAAGAAGCTTGAATATCTCATCCTTCTTCTCCTTAAATTCCTCATCATTGCTTGCTTTGCCTTCAACTTCTATGAATTCTCCCAGTCCATCCACGTTATCCAGTGTGATAATCAAATCTTTAAGAAGATATGTTTTTCTAAGTTTCTTTACCTCACATATCTCATAAAAACCAAGTTCGTTGAGTATTTTTATCATTTCCCTGGCAGATTCTATCCGTATCTCGATCTCAGTCCTGCTCGTCGTCTCATTATCTTTTTTAGGTCCCTTGTAAGTCAGTCTGTATTTCCCATCGGCATTCCTGACCCGAAGAGCGCCTCCACCACTGAAAATGTGTATATTCGGATGGTCAAAATAAAGATCGATCTCGGTTTTTTCTCCTTTATATTCCATTTTAAGTTCTTTTATCCGCTCCTCGATATGTTCTATACAGTCTGTCTTCAGCTTTGTCTCTACTTCTATCATAGGAAAATTTATTCGTTACATCATCCTTAAGGTTTGTGGTATTAAATTTTTTTAAATGTTTGACATGCAGGCGAAAGCATATCAGTTACTTTTTGTCATTGTTTATGATACGTAAACATCTTAT
>MZXQ01000104.1 GCA_002926195.1 Candidatus Methanomarinus sp. HR1
ATTTCGAAGTCTTTTTGATAGATAGAAGCCATAATAAAAACATATGACAGAAAAAATGACCTATGCTCAATCAGGTGTTGATATCAATCTTGAAGAAAGAGCTATTAAGAAACTCTCTACATCCATCACATACAAACGCACCGGATTCGGTGCACCACTCACAGATATCGGGCACTATGCCGGTCTTATAGAATTTGGGGAACATGCCCTTGCACTGACCACTGATGGTGTGGGTTCTAAGATACTGATAGCAAATATCATGCAACGCTGGAACACTATAGGGATAGACTGCATAGCTATGAATGTTAATGACCTTCTTGCTATCGGAGCAGAACCACTATCTTTTGTAGACTACCTTGCCATAGGCAGACCTGATGAAAAGATCATGACCCAGATAGGTGAAGGACTTTCTCAGGGTGCACAGCTTAGCAGGATAACCATCGTAGGTGGGGAAACCGCAACTCTCCCTGAGATTGTTAATGGGTTTGACCTGGCAGGTACCTGCCTGGGTGCAATAAAAAAAGATATGATCATTACCGGAGAGAAGATCGTAGAAGGTGATGTACTGGTAGGAGTTCCCAGTAGTGGACTACACAGCAATGGCTATACTTTAGCCCGAAGGATCATAGAACAGTCCCAATATGATTATAACGATTCGCTCCCGTTCAATACACAAACCACCATAGGTGATGAACTGCTCATCCCAACCCGCATCTATATTGAGATACTGGATGTTATCAGGGAATGTGAAGTACACGGCCTTGCCCATATCACAGGCAGCGGGTTGTTAAAACTTCGCAGGATCACTAAGATGGGGTTTGATATTCATTCTCCTCTTGAGCCTCATCCGATCTTCAGGTTCCTGCAGGAACTGGGAAATGTTGATGAACTTGAAATGTACCGGACTTTTAATATGGGTATGGGCTTTCTTGTAGTACTACCGGCGAGGGATGCAGAGCAGGCTGCCAGGATCACAGGTGGTAGAATAGTTGGTAAGATACATGGTTCGGGTATAAGGGTCGGTGAGCTTTTAATCCGTTAACTATGACTTATTTTGATATATTGCTATAATACATACATTCTTCTTTAGAGAATGTGGGTATTTCTACGTTCTCATCCACAACGATCATGCCATACCCTCTTACTATTACAGCAGGTATTCCCTCTGCGGCTTCTCCCATTAATAATTGTGCAGCTGATACCATGTTATCAGCCGTGGCTTTCCTTGTTATTGTAAGCTGTTTTCCGAATAGGTCCCTGCTGCCCCTGGCATCTTCTACAGGCAATATCCCATCACAGCCAAGAGCTATTCCTACACATCCGAGTCTCATAGGCTGGGTACGGCTGTCCCCTATAATAACACCTAAACGGCATTGAAAAGCTTCTTGTAGTTGCTTTCTAATATGCATAGCACTGTCAGTCGGATCTTTGGGTAGTAGCACTACACAATCATCCGGTGCATTAGAACCATCAATACCTGCATTCGGCGACATATTTCCTTTCGTGATAGTAAGTACTGCACCAGGTACGCCACCTATAACTTCATCACATTCTTCAAGAATCAGTTCCATCTCCCTGGGGTCTACGCAATATCTTCTGCCAAGTTCTATTGCTTGTTGGCCTGGCTTTATAATATTCAGATCTACCATCCTCCCTTCGGCTGTGGCCACTGCCGATTCGGCCAGGACTATAATATCGTTGTGTTGAAGTTTTAATCCTAAGTCCTGTATGGATTGTATTAGCACTGTACCCATATCATCTCCAACATTAATAATTGGAGTTCTTATACCGATCAATTCGAGATTATTTTCCATAGATCCGGAAAATTCTGGCTGCTTTGGAAGTTTTAAACCTCTTAAACGAACTGAAGGATTTATAAGATAATGAGCAATTACATTTATTTCTTCCATATGGTCTTAGATAAATGCCATTGAAAATAAAATTTTTCAAAATATTCCCGCAATGTTCATATAGAAGTACAAACATGTAAAATCGAATCAAATAATAACAATAACAATTAATATTAATATTAACAGGAGGAACCTTTGTAATGGCAGGACAATTAGGCGGACAGCCGATATTCATTCTTCGTGAAGGAGCAGAGCGCTCACGAGGTAGAGAAGCACAGAACAGCAATATCATGGCAGCCAGGGCAGTAGCTAATGCAGTACGTACTACGCTGGGACCGAAAGGTATGGATAAGATGCTTGTGGATTCAATGGGTGATATTATCATAACCAATGACGGTGCACATATTTTACGAGATATGGACATTGAGCACCCTGCAGCTAAAATGCTTGTAGAGGTAACAAAAACCCAGGATGATGAAGTAGGGGATGGAACCACTACGGTAGCAGTATTCACCGGAGAACTTTTGAAAAAAGCAGAGGAAATGCTAAACCAACAGATACATCCTACAATCATAGCAGAAGGATACAAGATGGCTCTGGATAAATCCAAAGAGATATTAAAAACCATGGTTAAAAACGTTTCAGAAGATGATACCGAGCTTCTGCTCAAGGTTGCAAGTACGGCTATTACAGGTAAAGGAGCTGAAGGCGGAAGAGATAAACTTGCTGAATTATCGGTGTCAGCAGTCCGATCTGTAGTCGAGACCGTAGACGGAGAAAAAAAAGTGAACGGTAGCGATATAAAGATCGAGAAAAAAACAGGTGCCAGTGTAGATAAATCAGAGCTCATTGAAGGTATGGTAGTAAACAGGGGAAGAGTTCATGATAATATGCCAAAAAGACTGGAAAATGCAAAGATACTGCTTCTCAATATTCCGGTTGAGATGAAAAAGACCGAAGTAGATGCTGAGATCAATATAACATCACCGGACCAGCTGAAATTATTCTTAGACCAGGAAGAAAAGATGCTAAAAGATAAAGTAGATAAAATTGCTTCCAGTGGTGCAAACGTAGTATTTTGCCAGAAAGGAATTGATGATATGGCACAGCATTTCCTGGCAAAAGCCGGGATATATGCTATACGCAGGTTCTTAAAAAGTGACATAGAGAAAATGGCAAGAGCAACCGGAGCAAGTATAATCAATAATCTTAATGATATATCAGAATCTGATCTGGGTTCGGCAGGTCTTGTAGAAGAACGTAAAGTAGGTGGTGAAGAAACTACTTATGTTACCGGATGTAAGAACCCGAAAGCAGTATCTGTTATCTTAAGAGGTGGTACCGATCATGTGGTGGAGAATGTAGAAACTGCATTTGAAGATTCCACCAGGGTTGTGGCTGTTGTTGTAGAAGATGGTGAGGTCCTGGCAGGCGGTGGATCTCCTGAAGTCGAACTATCATTGCGATTAAAAGAATACGCAGCTACTCTTAAGGGAAGGGAGCAACTGGCAGTTATGGCTTTTGCCGATGCTCTGGAGATCATCCCGCGTACTCTGGCAGAGAATGCAGGGCTGGATCCGATCGATAAACTGGTAGAATTGCGCAGTCAACATGAACGTGGTATGAAGACCGCAGGTCTTAATGTCTATACCGGAGATGTTGTGGATATGTGGGAAGAAGGCGTAGTAGAGCCGGTACGCATTAAGACCCAGGCATTGAACTCAGCAGTGGAATCATCAGTGATGATACTGCGAATCGATGATGTTATTTCATCTACCAGATCTGCCGGTGAAATGGGACCGGAAGGTATGCCTCCGGGCGGAATGCCACCCGGTGGAATGCCGGATATGGATTTCTAATAAAAAAAATAGCTTGTGCTGTGCTTTTTACAGCACATTCATTTTTCAGGTGGTCTTTTCATGGATGTTATTGATACTTCAGAATATTCAAAAGATGAATTAGTTGAAATCCTTAGAAAGGAATTAGATGAACATTCATTCCTATATTTAGTTGGTCCTCAGGGAGGAGGCAAGACCACTATAAGCATCAAAATGGCAGATGAAAATGTAGGTGCTATTTATGAAGGAAGGGCACGCTCAGCCCAACCAGTTATTGTGATCAGGCGGGATCTGCTGGATCAAATGGAAACAGAGATCATTGAGCGACGCAAGCTTCCTATATTCGATGGAGATGATCCCATCTATGTGGAAGTGACAATGCTACAAAAATTGAATTCAATTATTGAAAACGTGTTTGACCTGATGGAACTGGGTGAGGAGCAGTTATTCAAAGAGATGAAACAGTTACTGGAACCTATCGGCATCGTACCAAAACAAATTGAGTTTACTTCAAATGAAGAGGTACTTCTGCGCAGGCGACTGCAACGGCACACAGATGCACCTGATAGGCTCAATGAATTGCTGGCTAAGGAAAAACAATATGGCATTAAATCCAATCTACTGGGCATTCAGGGTGCACGGGTAATGGATATTATTAACAGGGACGGTGTGGGTAAATATGAAGAAACCCAGTATTCCAGAACAGTTGAAGATTTTGATGCTATAATATCTACAAAAGACATGAGCATCGGACAGTGTCTTATTAAAATGATAGAGCTATCATTAAAAGAAAGAAAAGAATCCGGTATCCTTGTACTGCATACAAAGGACGGGAAACAAAAGATAATAAGTGATCTGGTTATAGGAAAACAGGATAATTCAATGATCGGAGTAACACTGCTTGAAGTATATGTAGGATTCAGACAGAACCGCAGTATGTACCAGACCTATACAAGTTCGATGAAAGGGGAATTAGAAGTTATCCATTCCTTTACTCCTCAATTACAACAAATGGTCGGGATGGAAACACTGGGTAATATGAACCTGGATATGATCACAGAAGAAGATGATACAGGAGTATTGTCTGTAGCTGATACTGCGGCTGCAGAACGATTTGGCATTACGATCTCTGTTATAGACCCTGAAGGTAATATCGGATCATCGAACCCCGAACGGGTCGAAAAACTTGAAAATCTGCTTTTTGAAGCCTATAAGGAGTGGGATTCCAAAGATGTTTCTTCCCACACCTGAGGATATGAAAAAACGCAGGATCAATCTTAACCTTACACAGAATGAACTGGCACATCTTGCAGGTGTTAGCCAGCCCCTGATAACCAGGATCGAATCAGGAGATGTGGATCCTAAGCTTTCCACACTCTCTAAGATCTTTGATGCTTTCGAAACTGCAGAAAAAAAGAGGGTTTTAGCTGAAAATATTATGCATTCTCCTGTAATACATACCAATCCGGGATCATCAGTTGAACAGGCTGTGGAGATCATGGAAAGAGAAGGGTTCTCCCAGATGCCTGTGATCGAGAAAGGTATTCCGGTAGGTAGTATCTCTTCAGATACAGTGGTCAGGTTTATGACCCAGAGTGATACGGATAAGCTGTCCCTTATGCAAGTAAAAGAAATTATGGGTAGTTCTTTTACGGTTGTATCAAAAGATACTGATGTCAGTACGATCTCTCATCTTCTTGAACAGAGTCCGGCAGTGTTGGTAGTGGATTGGGGTAGGGTCGTGGGTGTGGTAACCCAACATGATATAATGAAACTGTTACATAAAAAATAGATTTCTCACTAACGCTTAATTTTATTTAGACTCTACGCAATATATCAATCCTGGGTTCGTAACATTTCCCCTCAGACATCAGGTTCTTCACACTCTCATATACCTGTTCTTCTGTAAGCCCGCTCTGTCCTGACTCATCTATCAATTGAGCTAACTGTACACCTTCCCCTTTATCCAATTGCCCCATCAGTTCGTATATGATCTCGTCAAAATCAGGTCCTATTTTTTTTGAAGTTTTAGTTCCGATAACCGGATGGTGGTCTTTGGGTAATAGCGTCTTCAGTGCATTAATAATGACTACTGTCAGTTCATCAAGGTATTTATCCAAGCCTGAATAGTATTTAATAGCTCTGGCAATTCCATCAGCAAGTTCAACACTGGCACCGGACTGTATAAGCATAGCTTTGAGGTCTTCATCATTCATCTTAGAATCTAAGGCACGGCGGACCAACTGTATACGTTCAAAGCTCAGACGTGCTGTATCCACAACCCATCTATCCCTTATACTGCTATTGGTTATAGAAAGTTCTTCAGGTCTCACTGATGTATAGACCGTGCCTTTTTCAGGCTCATAGATTCTGGCTTTACCAGTTACTGATGTAAATGAAGGGATATCAACTCCTGATAAGAATAATGCTGCTTCTGGCTGGTATTGTCCTGCATATATAGTAAAGGTACCTGTGGGATCAGATATTCTTGCCCTGAACATATCTTCTTCTGATTTGAGGTTATCGATTTCAGTAAAAACACCTACAATATACAACCTATTGATCCTGGCACCGGTAGGTGTTACCAGATAATTCGGTGAGCGTTCGTCGCCTTCATGAAAGAAAAAGTCTGAACTGTTGAATTCGTATGCAAAGACTCTCCAGGCTACTTCTCTTTCTATCATAGGTCTTCCCCTTGAAGGATGGGGTACTGCATTTCTTGTATTAGTGTGCAGGCTTCGGTAATTGTATCTATTTCTATTAACTGTGCATCAGTTGCCACCAGTGTGATACCATATTCCCCTCTGGTCATGTTACCTCTAAGACGCATAATCCTGCCCAGAAGTTTACTTTTTATTTCATCCTCAAGAACAGATGGGGTCATAGCTGTAGAGGCTATTGTAATAGCTTTTTCAATGGAATAGTCAATAACTTTTTGAGTCAGGTTCGAATCCAGTACAATTGTCAATACACCAGTACCGTCATCGAGTATAGACTTTATCCTCAGATCATCAATACCTTCAACAGAGCCGTGTACTCTACAGAGATTCTTACTGATCACCCTGCTACACTCCGGACACCGTTTAATGAGGCCTGACCCTGGTCGAATAGAGATTATACTGCCTTCTACGATCACATCAAAAGCCCCGTCCCTATTAATAATGCAGTTAAGTTTTACAGGTGCAGGATCAAGTACCTCTTCAATGTCATCTGCACTTAGTACGGTTTTTGATCTATGGATTGTAGTGAATTCATCGATATTAATTGTGGGTAATCCCTGCCATGATCTTACATGAGCATTCTTGATCTCTATTGTATTATTTATAATAAGTTCAGGGTTGATTATCCAGGAAGTAAATGGTAATTTAGCTGAACTATCAGCTCCTATCCCATTGATTATAGTCTTAGGACCGTTCTTTGTATTGATATTTTGTTGTTTAATTTCGACTATCCGAAATATTGTATGGGCAAATGATGTACCTGTCTTCATTTCTGCCAGAGGGGTTGGGTTATTTAATTCTTTATTGGATAATGGATCGGTGGTTTCAGGATTCAATTGTTCTACTGTTGATCTGGGACCGAAATTGATCTGGGGCATACCCTGCCATATCCTGACAAAACAGTTTGTGATCTTAAGAATATCTCCTTTATTAATTCCGAAATCGTCCCAGGACGTAAAACTTATAGTACCTGTCTCATCTGCCATGGTACCAATAAAAATGGGCCGCTCCTCACCTCTGATATTCACTATTTTGAGGTTGATATTGAGTATTCGGGCTATTATTTCGATATTTCGTTCCCCACCCTGTATATCAGCTATTTTTTTTTTTTGCTGGATATCACTTGCAGCATATTTCTTAAGCAAGCTCCTCTTTGCTTCATCCGGAGGAACTTTAAATTCTAATAATCTAACCAGTTCTTCTCGTATGATATCCTGATCTATTGCTATATCTGTTGTATCAAGCGCCCTGATTATCTCTTCTAGAAGGGGCACAGTTTCTTTTTCCATTGGCATCCTCCCAATTTTTTTGTGTAGGAAGGTATATTATTACCTAATAATTCGAGTTAATACGAATATAGTGAGCGTTTAGCCGAGAGTCTATTATATATGCAAAAGATAAATAAACATCGATGCTTTTAGACTGTTGTTTATAGTTGAAATAGAGATACGTTTGAATTACCAACAGATAACATACCGGATTAGGTATCCACTTTAAATCTAAGGGTAATTAATACCTCTTTAAGAATCATGATAATTTAATAATTTTTTTAATGAAATATTGCCTCTTGAGAAATCTGTGTAAATCCGTGTTAATCTGTGTCTAAAAAAAAGTAAATTCTAACAAGAAAGTGTACATTGCTTACGATTCTTATCCAGGGTTATACACTATATAGAATAGAAAGTAATCTTGATAAAGTCAGAAATTATTTTTTTCAGACACAGATTAACACAGATTAACACAGATTAAAATTCCTTAACCGATCACAAATATCAAAATACCATACTTTTTGAAGTGGATACCGGATTAGCACTAAATACCGGGCAATGTACCAGATTAGACCGCATAATGAATTGTTTTATTAAATTAAACAGCTATTTCGGGTTACTAATGTCGAATTTAATTTTCCCAAATATTTAATCGATGTAATCATACGATAGCGATTTGCTCTAAAATGCGATATATTCAAGTTGTGCGGTCTATTGTAGGACACTGCCAAATTTTTTCAAAAAATATATGTATTGTGGTTCTTATTCATAAATAAATAATAATAATAAAACCACGGCTTAAAAAAAGCTCACGTTAGTAATGGTTTTGTTTGAGTTATTCCCTTTACTAATGTTTATGCC
>MZXQ01000273.1:0-178 GCA_002926195.1 Candidatus Methanomarinus sp. HR1
GAAAAAACGCATTAATTACCATGCTTTTTGAAATACCTACTGATTGTTCAAATATATATAAATATGAAGTAAAAAATACACTATAGAATAATCAATACGATCTGGTTGTAAGTACTATGAAGATAGCAATATTAGGAGGAACAGGTAGTATCGGGGAAGGGTTTGCATTGAGATGGGC
>MZXQ01000273.1:213-1084 GCA_002926195.1 Candidatus Methanomarinus sp. HR1
GGTGGAGTCTTGTGGTTTTGATATGTCCGGGATTAAAATCAGCGGTCTTGACAATCATGATGCTGCAAAAAGAGCTGATCTTATTGTTCTGACAGTAATGTTCGAGCATGTATTAACTCTTATTGAAGATATATATGATGCACTGGAGAATAAGATCCTGGTGACTCCGGTTGTACCAATGAAAAGAATTGGTGATCATTTTGTATATTCACCGCCCCCGCAAGGTAGTGCGGCACTTGCCATTAAAGAGGCGGTACCTACATCTACCAGGGTTGTATCGGTATATCACAATATTGCAGCAGGAAAACTAAAGGATATGGAATGTGAAATGGAATATGATGCAGTGATCTGTAGTGATGATGAGGTTGCTAAGAAGATCCTGTTTGACCTGACACATGAGATCGGGTGTCTCCGTCCACTTGATGGCGGCCCTCTTGCGGTTTCTAACATGGTAGAGTCTATTACTCCTTTGCTGCTTAATCTTGCGCAGATGAACGGGTTTGAGGATGTAGGGATCAGGTTCTCCTGAAAACGATATGAGGATTTGTAATGGATCGACATGAATTAATAAAAAGAATTGAGAAAAAAGAGGATATTCATACAGAATTCAAAAGAACGATAAACCGAGAGGACCTTGCTAAAGCTATAACTTGTTTTGCAAATACTGATGGGGGCCAGATAGCCATAGGAGTTGAAGATAGCGGTAAGATTGCAGGAGTAGAGGACACAGACAGCCTGATGAGAAAAGTAGATGACATATCTTTTAACCGCTGTGAACCCCCTGTAACTGTGATTCAGGAGACTGTTGATATAGATGAAAAGACAGTGGTTATAATAAATGTGCCAAAAGGAGATCAAAGACCTTACAGAA
>MZXQ01000273.1:1103-1777 GCA_002926195.1 Candidatus Methanomarinus sp. HR1
AGAGAGTCTATATTTTGATGAGACCGAAGTTTTTAGAACTTCCGTAAGTGATCTGGATCAGGATTCATTTAAAAAGTTCTTCAGAGATTTTCTGAATATGAAGATCACAACTGAAAATATTCACACATATATGAAGAATTTAAAAGTTATCTCTTCAGGAGATAAGCCGACTCTGTCAGGTATCCTTTTTTTCGGAATACAACCTCAAGTCTTTTTTCCAACTACTAAAGTGATAGCTGCTTACATTAAAGGCAATGATATATCAATTCCCCCGACAGATAAAAAAGAGATCAAAGGAAAGATCCCGGAAATTCTTGAGAACACCTTACAATTTTTGAGACTCCATCTCAGAGAAGAACATAAGATAAGGGGGATGGAATCTGAGTTATATCCTGAGATCCCGATAGAAGCACTAAGAGAAGCACTTGTTAATGCCGTCGCTCATAGAGATTATACCATAAGTGCACCTATTCGGATATTTATCTTTACCAATAGAGTTGAGTTCCATACTCCGGGAAACTTACCAAACTCAGTCACTATTGAGAGTATGAAAATAGGTGGATCTCATGTACTGAGAAATCCAACTTTATACAATTTTCTTGCTAAAATGGGATTAGTAACAGATATTGGAAGTGGTGTCAAACGGATAATCACATTGGTACGGGAGACTGTTG
>MZXQ01000273.1:1816-4158 GCA_002926195.1 Candidatus Methanomarinus sp. HR1
AAATATGGTGTTTTGGTATCCACTCTAAAATACCATTTTTTTTTTAGATAATTATATTACCACCAGGTTGAATAATAACCACAAAAATATTAACAAAAACCATTTGATATCATTCACATTAACCATTAGAAGGTCAGACCTTATGCCATTTAAGATACTTAAAATAAACCAGTTAGTTCCCACAATCCACCGGATGATCGTAGCTGCACCGAAGATCGCAAACAAAGCTCAGGCAGGTCAGTTCATTATTCTTAGAATTGATGATACAGGCGAGCGTATACCATTGACGATTGCAGATTTCGATCGCGATAGGGGTACTATAACAACTATATTCCAGGAGATGGGCAAAACTACCAGACAATTAGCCTCCATGACTGCAAATGAAGATCTTCTTGATTTTGTAGGCCCGTTGGGAAATCCTTCAGTGATCAAGAAGGTTGGTACAGTGGTCTGTGTAGGAGGCGGTGTAGGTGTCGCACCAATCTTTCCCATTGCCAGGGCACATAAAGAAACAGGCAATAAAGTTATATCAATCATAGGATCACGTAGCGCTGATCTGCTGTTATGGGAAGACCGGATGCAGGATGTTAGTGATGAGTTGTTCATTACTACAGATGACGGTACTAAAGGACATCATGGATTTGTTACTGACGTCTTAAAGCAAATACTGGATTCAGAAGAGACCATTTCTCTCGTTATAGCCATTGGACCGCCTATTATGATGAAGACTGTAGCTGGTGTAACACTTCCATATGGAGTTAAAACAGTTGTCAGTCTTAACAGTATTATGGTAGATGGTACGGGTATGTGCGGAGCATGCCGTGTGTCAGTAGGGGGAAAAACAAAATTCGCATGCGTGGATGGGCCTGAATTTGATGCTCACAAAGTTGATTTTACACTTCTTATGAACAGGCTGGTAATGTATTTGGATGAGGAGAAAGAAGCAATTGAGTATTATACACACAGGAAGGGATGTAATTGTTAGAGCGAGAAGATATGCCCAGGCAGGACCCTATTGAGCGGAGGTCTAACTTTAATGAAGTAGCACTGGGATATAGTCATGAACAGGCGATCAATGAGGCCAGTCGGTGTATCCAGTGCAAGAAACCTGTATGTATAGCCGGATGTCCGGTAGAGATCAATATTCCGGCTTTTATCAAATGTATAGCGCAAAATGATATGGAAGGTGCTATTAGTGAGATCAAATCAATGAATGCCTTACCTGCCATTTGCGGTCGGGTATGCCCCCAGGAGACACAATGTGAGGAGGTCTGTGTACTGGCTAAAAAAGGTGAACCGGTTGCTATAGGCAGGTTGGAGAGATATGCAGCAGACTGGGAACTTAACAATAAAGGCACAAATCCGAATCATTATGATCCTGATAGTAATAAGGTGGCAGTAGTAGGTTCAGGACCCGCAGGTCTGACTGCAGCAGCCGAACTGGCAAAGATGGGATACCGTGTCACACTGTTCGAAGCCCTCCATAAAGCCGGAGGAGTACTGGTATATGGTATTCCGGAATTCAGGTTGCCCAAGTCTATAGTGCAAGCTGAAGTAGAATATGTGGAAAGTCTTGGAGTGGATATCCAGCTTGATAGTGTTATTGGAAAGATCGAAACACTTGATGAAATATTGAATGAATTCGATGCAGCGTTTCTTGGTACCGGGGCCGGTCTGCCTGTATTTATGAATATTGATGGCGAGAATCTCAATGGTGTCTATTCTGCGAACGAATTCCTCACCAGAGTAAACCTGATGAAAGCATATCAATTCCCTGATTATGATACACCGATAAAACGCACTCGACGAGTAGTGGTAGTAGGAGGCGGGAATGTAGCCATGGATGCTGCCAGGTGTGCACAACGCTTAGGTGCTGACGAGGTCACTATCATCTACAGGCGTAGCAATGAAGAAATGCCTGCCAGGAATGAAGAAATAGAGAATGCCAGGGAAGAAGGTGTGATATTCAAATTGTTGTGTAATCCTATAAAGATCATCGGTGATGAGAACAACTGGGTCAGACAGATAGAATTATTGAATATGGAACTGGGTGAACCTGATGAATCCGGACGCTGCAGACCAGTACCAATAGAGAGTTCTGAGTATATCATAGATGTGGATATAGTGGTAATGGCCATAGGTACATCTCCTAATCCTTTGATCCCAAATACCACATCAGACCTTGCGACTACAAAATGGGGCACTCTTGTAGCTGATGAAGAAGGGATGTGCTCTAAGAAGGGTGTATTTGCAGGTGGTGATGTAGTTACCGGTGCAGCCACTGTCATCAGTGCAATGGGGGCAGGAAAGAAAGCTGCAAGAGCTATTGATAGGTATCTTAA
>MZXQ01000273.1:4226-5769 GCA_002926195.1 Candidatus Methanomarinus sp. HR1
CTTCTGATAATAAACTAATGAGGTTTGTCAATATATGGTTAAACTTATACTCTGTATAGACCGAGATAATGATATTGGGGATAAGGCCGGAGAATCCAGTCCGGTTATCGGTAGAGAAAAAAACCTGATAACTGCCAGGAATTTAGGTATTGCTGATCCTGAGGATTCTGATATCAACACATTATATGCAGGTGTAAAGCTCTATGATCAAATGGTTGAAGAACATATTGACGTAGAGCTCATTACTCTGGCCGGAGACCGCAAAGTAGGGCTTATCTCTGATCAGAAGATAGCAGATCAATTCGATGATATTTTACAAAAATATAACGTGGACAGTACCATTATGGTCTCGGACGGTGCAGAAGATGAATCGATCTTACCTATAATAGAATCAAGATGTAAAGTCGATGGAGTACAAAGAGTGATCGTTAAACAAAGTGAGAATTTAGAAAGTACTTATTATATCTTAAAAACCGCCTTTAATGATCCGAAGATATCTCATACATTCTTTGTACCAATAGGGCTGGCAGCCCTTATATATTCTTTATTCCTTTTCAAAGGTGATCCTAAATATGCATTGGCTGCTATTGGAAGTGCTATTGGTGCATATATGTTATACCGTGGTTTCGGACTTGATGATTCAATAGTAGAGTTTAGGTTGAAGATAGAAAAATCCATAACTTCCAGCAGACTATCCTTTATTACTTATTCCATAGCTGTCATCCTCATTCTTATAGGTACTACTATGGGGATAGTCAGTTTCTGGGAATACTATTCCAGACCTGATTTTTTCGTTGGACTAATAATACTTATCATGATCTTTATCAATATGTCGATCTGGTGGTATATCATTGCAGGCTGGATAGCGATAGTCGGTAGAATGATCGATCTTCATATTGAAGGTAAGAGTGCCAAAGGTTATTACGCCTATCTATTTTTCTTATTCTCGTTCGGGCTGCTTTTATGGGGGGCCAGTACTTTTATATTATCCATAACCCCATCTGTTAAAGAATATTCGATATCATCAGAAACAGGTAGTAATCTTTTAGTATTAACAATTGTAGGAGCGATTATTATTTCGTTGATCGGTATCTGGATATCTACGAGGACTTCTGATGCATTCCCTAAAACAGTATGATATTGATTTTGTAGTGATCGGTGGTGTTGGCTTCAACCCGGATGATTATGAGTTTGAAGATTACGAAGTAAACACATCTTTTGGTAATGTAACAATACAAACCGGTAGTGTTGTACATCATAATAAAACCCTCAAATTGGCGATGATACAAAGACATGCCAATAATGAAAAATCAAACAATGATCATCTACCACCTCATCGGTTAAATTATCGTGCCATTATCCAGGCTGTACAAGTACTGGGAGTCCAGCGGGTGATCGCTGTTAATTCAGTAGGTACTATGGGCAGACATCAGCCAGGAAGTTTCCTGGTACCTGATGATTTTATTGATATGACACGGTCCAGACCAAATACCTTCTTTAATAGCGAGACAGTGCATGTGGATGTAACGCAACCGTATTGTCC
>MZXQ01000273.1:5777-6013 GCA_002926195.1 Candidatus Methanomarinus sp. HR1
ATACAGTGGTGTCTATATTTGTACGGAAGGTCCAAGGTTTGAAACTGCTGCTGAGATAAGGATGTTAAGTTCATTCGGGGATGTAGTAGGTATGACAGGACTACCTGAGGTAGTATTAGCAAGAGAACTTGGACTGTGTTATGCTTCATTATGTATCATTACCAACCGTGCAGCCGGTCTTACCGAAAAGAAACTGACTGCTGATGAGGTTATAGAAATGCTGGGTGATAAACAGG
>MZXQ01000272.1 GCA_002926195.1 Candidatus Methanomarinus sp. HR1
TCATATTAACCTCCGGTTCAACCATATAGTTATTTTAACCCTAATATAAATTAATTTTACCCTTTTTATTTCAACTCGGACATACGTAGATTGAATTGCTCTATGATTTTATTAAGTTCAGGTGAGTCCTGACCCTGATAAGCTATAGTTTGTTTAAGCATATTGAGATTACCTAAAGTTGTTTCAGGCATCCATGACTCCTGTGCCTTATCCATCACCTTAGGCAAAACACTGATTGCTGCATTCCAGTCGTTACCTATACAGGCAAGTTCCAGTACTGTGGCAAGGTCCCAGTAGTCACTGGAACTGGCTCCTCGTCGTCGTGCCACTGCAAAACTTACCAGGGGAACCAATTGTTGCGCTTGCTTTATTGACTCATCATCGCCTTTTTCAATAAGCAATGTAATTGCATTCACACCAGGATAATAATCACGAGGATCAGATTCAAAACCTAATGTATAAGCTTCAATTGCATCATCCAGAGCAGCAGTAGCAATAATGCTCCCTTTTTCTTTGGCTTCACGATAGCGGTCTTTGTGCACACGACCAAGAATACCAAGGGTCTCGGGGTCTGGTCCATGCTCTTTGATCAGTCCCTTAAGGAGTTTAATGGCTTTTTCTTTATCACCTGGCTGGTTTTTTCGATTCAGAGCAAATGCCCATTGTTGACGAACCAGTACCAGGTCTTTTAAGTGGTCACGGAAGGTTTCACAGAGACTTGCCATTTCGTTCCAGGCTTCTACACTGCGATAAGAGAGCATCAAAGCAACAAGAACATTACGTTGCACTTTCTTCAGATCACCTAGTTCATGCTGTATCTGCAATAAACCATCGCGTTTTTCATTGTTTGAGGATTTTGATAGTGCTTGAGTAAGCTTTTCATTGAATGTCTCTTCATGCTTCACGCGTTCTCTAAAGGCCTCTGTCACTTCATGAGGAAGATCGATCACAGGATATTCCGGGATCAATTGGAAAAGAGGGCTGTCTTTTGTCATCGGTCCGTCAATGGCCTGTTGAAGACGTTTTTTAAGTTCTGTTTTTAAATTCTCAGCCTCTTTTTCTGTGAGTTTTCCATCTTCAAGCTGGTATGGTAAAGCTCGAATCATCGTCACGTCAAATGGTATTTGATGGACATTGGCAAAGATTGGGATTGTCGTGAAAGGTCTCGCAGCATGCCGTATTCCAAGTTCATAGAATACATTTGGATTGGATAGTGTCAGATCAGCTATTACATATTCGGCAAGCAGCAGCCTCGCAAACATAGCAGAATGGATGATGCCACCTGTTCTTTCTTCGTCTCCTCGCAATGGTTCCAGGCCAGCGTCTTTGATGGCTGGCTTGATAGCAGTCTTATAAATGTGATCAAAATCGATCTCAATTCCGCTGGAAATATCGGTTTTTATACCAAATGGCATATCTACAAAGCACATAGCTTTGTATTTTTCTATAGTCATATATTTCTCCTATTTGTTTAGTTTATAATTCAAGTTATTTAATCTTTAAAGATCAAATTCAAATTCCATTAAAAGCCACAACATAACCTTTTTTTGGTATATCACTTTTATAAAATTGAAAGGTATATCATAGTAAATCTACGAAAATAACAGGCTTATTCATCAATGTGAATTTCTCCCTTTGTAACTCTATCAAGAAAATCATTTAAATTATCGGACTTTACCCAAATATTATTGTAGTAATCAATAAAATAATTAGCAATCAGGTGATCAGATATTTGAAAGCCAGCAGTTTCCGTTGCACCAAAACCTGTTAGAGCAATAAAAACCCGTCTGCGATCAAATATTACCATATTAATTGCAGGGAAATTTGACTTCCACTGGCAAAC
>MZXQ01000065.1 GCA_002926195.1 Candidatus Methanomarinus sp. HR1
CGTAAGGGAGGATAAATGAATTTTGTCCCAAGGCCAAGCCAACCGAAACATTTATATGGGGCAACGGCACCGCCACATGGTCTCAAAACCACAAAGCTCCACCTGTATTCCAAGAACTGAATTAAGATCTAAAGAATGTATCGATAATGTTCTCAAACCTCTAATCGATCATGTAGAAATACCAATTAATGGCTCGCTTACCAGCAAAGATATTTTTCATACTACAATAAGTATGGCAGTTGATAAAAATTCAATCCATTCTTTCACCAAAAGGTATGATAAAATTCCTTGTGAAACATCAATCAGGTATCATTTGAAAAAGCTCGACATGAATGACCTCATAGAATCAAATGAAAAAATCATGATGCAAAAGCCCATTGAAAGTCTGAAACCCGAAAAGAAATATGAATTTGCCATTGATTATACTAACGATCCATATTATGGAAATATAGATATTTCAAACGAGAAATATGTAATTAGAGGTCAGTCAAAAAAGTCAACTAACTCATTTTACTCATACATATCACTCTATATTATTAACGACAAAGAACGATTTACGATATCGGTTCTGCCTGTAGAAAAAGGCAAATCAAAGGTTGAATATCTTGGCTATTTCATAGATTTAATCAAGAGATTAAATTTTAGGATCAAAATTCTTTGTTTAGATAGAGAGTTTTACTCAATTGACGTATTTGAATTTTTGAAGACAAATAAGATTCCACATATAGTCCCTGTTGTCAAAAATGGAGCAAAAATCAAGCAGATTCTCAATGGAACCAAAAGCAGATATGATACTTATACTATGAAAAACTCTAATAAAAAAATTCTGCTGGACATTGTTATTGATGTCAAATATTTTAAAGGAAAAAGAGGGAAAAACGGATGCGAAAACCTTGGTTTTGTTGTTTTTGGTGTTAACTGGTCCCCGCGAAAGGTCAGTACGATTTCAGTACTTCCGATTATAGGAAGTTCCGAACAGAAAAAAATTTACATAGTCTTCTGTCGCAATAAATCCACTGCTTTCTCCCAACATCTATAAAAATATTAAACTAATAAATTCCACTATTTACCAATAAACTCTGAAAACATCTCATATACCTTACTTTTTTCCATAGCTTCCACTATCTTTAAAAGATTAAACCTAAAATCCAAAATATATCAAGTTTTACTTAAACGACTACGAAGTACATCAATCCTAAATTTATTATATTTCATCAATAATTTTATAAATATTTTCACCGGAATTGCCTGTAATGATTCATATCCATATTTAATACACTGAATTATATCGCTATTCGTTGCTGATTTTAATTCATATGCAGTAATATTAAGACCTGATTTTAGCAGGTTCAGGACATTAAAAAAAATACATTGGAGAATAAAATATAATGTTCGAACTACAGGAGATTTTGAACAAGTTCTTATCTTGAAAGTGTTTTTCACTCTATATCCTGTTTCTATATTCCATCTTCTTCGATACTCCTCAGGAATTATCTTAATGAATTCCGAAATTGAAATTATTTTCAGATTAGTTGCAAATAAATGATATTCATTGTTTCCTTTTACCTTCTTTTTCGTTGGATCATATTTTGGATTAACTACTGCTACAATGTTAAATGTGGGACCACCTTTGCCAAATTGGTACTTGAATATGGTTGAAGTATAACCGAACTTCTCTTTATGTTCAGCGAGTATCGCATTGATCTTTTGATTTGACTTAGCAGCCATCACAAATTTTGTATTAAGTTGATATGCCGTAGATATAGGAACAGTATGGAAAAATTCTCGATCCAAGAATAAAGTCCCAATCTCTATGCCCATTTTTCTGACTCTCTTTAAAAGTGATTCTATAAGCACCTCGTAATTTTTTGTAAGACTATTGATATCGATTACATCCAATGTCAATTTAATGCTTCCAACTGTATCAATTGTGCAGAATGAATATCCCCATGAAGTTCCATTTTTAGGCTTAATTCCTCTTACACCTGAAGTGTTTTTATCACCATAGTAAGGTATGT
>MZXQ01000064.1 GCA_002926195.1 Candidatus Methanomarinus sp. HR1
GTAGTATATAGAGAACTAAATAGAGAGGATGGATTTGTCATTACCGCTTTTTTAACAAAACGAAGAAGAAAACTTGAAAGGAGGAAAAAGATATGGGGGCTGTAGAAGTCAAAAGGATAATGAATCTCGTGCCTGAATTGCTTGAGGCGCCTTATTCAAGAATTTGGACAGCATACGATAAAGAGGCAGATGTATTATACATCAACTTCAAAAAACCAAGCCACGCAGATGATTCCGAACTTACTGATGATGATATTATAATCAGATATGAGAAAGGAGAAATTATTGGAATCACCATACTTAATGCAAGTGAAAGGAAGACTGGATATGGGCAGTTAAATTAATTGCTATATCCACCAGTAGATGGGGGGCATAATCCACCCCATCGCTGTAATTTGCTGACCCGGTAACACTTAATAATATATTATGATGATGTATTTATAAGAAAACACTCCCGGGGGTCGTATTTACTTGAGATATTTTTTTATAAAATATATACAGTTAAAAATCAGTCATAACCCTATATTGATCAATCTCAGCCTTCTGTAGATCCTCAAGGCATACCTCAGCTGCCAGCCTCACATCTTTTGCCTTGGTTATAGCCCTGCCAACAACTACAATATCAGCTCCGGCTGAACATGCATCACTTACAGTCGCAGCATCTGTTTCCAGCTTGGCAATGCCTCCGGCTACCGCTACCAACAATTTAGGAATGACTTTCTTCATTTCAGATATACTGCCCCATGCATGAGCAAGATTCTCTTCATCAATGGCTCTGTGCAACTCCACAATATCAGGTTTAATGCTTAATTCCTTTAGCACTTTAACAGGATCAGGTACATTCAGCATATCAATATATGCATAGATGCCTGTCTTTTTTGCCTCTTCAATAGCCTTTTCCATGGTTGATATAGGTGCAAGTCCCGAGATCACTACAGCATCAGCCGTGGCATCTGCAACCATCCTGGCCTCCAGATTTCCCGTATCCAGGGTCTTCAGGTCAGCAACAATGAATGCATTAGGTCTGGCCTTACGCATCTGCTGTATTACATCCAGTCCGTAGCGTTTGATCAAAGGCGTACCTGCCTCAATAATAATGTGGTCACTTATAGGTACCTGGTCAAGCACTTTGCGCACAAACTCCAGATCCGGAATATCGATAGCAACCTGTAGATACGGAGGATCCCACAGCCTGGTTACATTGAATCCCATAACCGGATGCATGTTCCTGTCTTTCTCTTTTAATACAGTATCAACATCAGGGAATGATCCCATTGCTCTTTGGACAGCCAGTTTGGTAGCACCGTAATTATATCTATATATCCTGTCATAGTCCACGGCCTCGGGGTGAATAAATACACTGGCAACCACTACTAAATCTTCGGCCTGTTCTTTTGGTATAATCCCTTCATCCATAGCATCTGCAACAGCCCGGGCTACTGCTGTCTGCGCAGGGCCGAATATTTGGGCCGCATCTTCCATATTCTGTACTGTTACCTTGGGTACGATAAGTGTTGCCGGCTTTGTTAACAGATTGGGCCGTATCACAGAAAGAAGTGGTGTATGTCCTGCGCTAAGCTGAGTGAACCCGGTAGCAAATGCCTGCCCGACAGGGCCGTTCTTGTCTCCGATAATAATATCAACATGTGCGAGTTCAGGTTCCTCGCCAATAAGTGCTTCTCCGATCAATAACAATATCTTTACACCTCTTTGGGACATTAACGATGATACAGTATTTAAGGATACCGCGAATTTCGAATTGTCATTTACTTTTCATTACCTTTATTACTTCATGCCCCTTATAGAACAATTCTATGACCTCTGATAACCTGACACTCACTGAAAAGATTTTCTCAAAAGCAGCTAACAAACCTGTTCGCTCGGGAGATTTCGTTATGGCATCCATAGATTGTGCAATGACCCATGACATCACAGGGCCACTTGCAGTCCAGGGTTTTAATGAAATAATGAAAGATAAAACTGATCCGAAAGTTTGGGACCCTGATAAGATCGTCATTCTCTTTGACCATCAAGTACCTGCAGATTCTCTTAATGCAGCAGCTAACCATATAATGCTGAGACAGTTCGCTAAGGAGCAAGGTATTACCAACTATGATATTTTCGAAGGAGTATGTCATCAGGTAGTTCCTGAAAAAGGCTGGGTTAAACCGGGAAACCTGGTAGTGGGCAGTGATAGTCACACCTGTGCCTATGGGTCACTTGGAGCATTCTCCACAGGAATTGGCAGTACTGATATGGCTGCAGTATTTGCCACAGGGAAACTCTGGTTTAAAGTACCAGGGACCATCAGGTTCGAAGTAAAGGGGAAACTGCCTGAGCATGTATACAGCAAGGATATCATTCTACATATGATAGGGGACGTTGGAGCTGACGGTGCAATGTATATGACAGCCCAATACGGCGGCGAAACAATCAGGAACCTTGACATATCCCAGCGTATGACCATAAGCAACATGGCTATAGAGATGGGAGCTAAAGCGGGTATTATTGAAGCCGATGAGACCACACAGAAGTATTTGGAAGAACGCACTTCTTTTACACCTGACCCATACTGGATGAGCGATGAAGACTGTGAATATGAAGAGTATCATGAATATGATATATCAGACTTACCTCCCCAGGTGGCATGTCCCCATAATGTGGATAATGTAAAACCAATTGAAGATGTGGAAGGTACCAGGATAGATCAGGTACTGGTAGGTTCATGCACCAACGGAAGATTTGAGGATATCAAGATCGTTGCTGACATTATGGGAAATGAACCGGTAGCAAAAGGTGTGCGGCTACTGATCATCCCGGCATCCCGTACCGAATATATGAAAGTACTGCGTGCAGGACTGATAGAGCAGTTCATGGAAGCCGGAGCTATTGTAGAGAGCCCTTGTTGCGGACCGTGTATGGGAGGCAGTTTTGGTCTGCTTGGTGATGGTGAAGTGGGTCTTGCTACATCTAACCGTAACTTCCAGGGCCGTCAGGGCAGTGCCAATGCATTTGTATATCTCTCATCACCTGCCACAGCTGCAGCCTCTGCCTTAACAGGCGAGATAACAGATCCAAGGAAATCTTAGTTAATTATCAGATTTATTCATGCCTGATAAAAAATATTTAGGGAATACGAATTATGACATTGAAAGAAAGTACAAAGACGATCCTGGAAACCTGTATGGGTGTTCTGCCGGAAGAGTCAGTATTGATCATTACTGATACGGCCACACATCCATCCATAGGACTGGAGCTTTATAGTACAGCGAAACAGATAGGGTGTGATGTGCTATTAATGACCATGGAACCAAGGGATCATCATGCACAGGAACCCCCCGTAGCTGTTGCAGAAGCGATGAAGGCTGTGGATGTGCTATTAATACCTACTAGCAAATCTCTGACCCATACCCAGGCAAAACTGGCTGCTAAAAAGTCAGGAGTTCGTATCGCTACCATGCCAGGAATCACTCTTGAGATGATGGAATCCGGAGGTATTACGGCTGATTATCTTACTGTAAAGGACATTACGTCTACTCTTAAGAAGAAACTTACAAAGGCAAAGGAGATCAGAATAGTCACTGATCTTGGTACTGATATAATTCTTAATGTCGAAGGATGTGACTGGCATGAGGATCATGGTATCTGCCATAAGGCAGGTTCATCAACAAATCTTCCTGCCGGAGAGGTCTTTGTAGCACCAAAAAACGCGCAAGGAATTTTTGTAGTAGATGGTTCCATGGGCGGATTGGGAATACTGGAATCACCTTTGACAATTACAGTGAAGAATAGAAAAGCTGTCGATTTTACAGGGCCCAGGGCTGATGAACTGCGTTATATGCTTGATAAGGTGGGGCCATTAGCACGCAACCTGGCAGAATTGGGTATTGGAACAAATCAGGCAGCCCATCTTATTGGAAATATTCTGGAAGATGAAAAAGTAGCAGGTACAGTTCACATTGCATTAGGTGATAACAGTACATTCGGCGGTGATGTGATTGCCGGTATTCATCTTGATGGCATTATAACAAAACCCAGTGTTTTTGTTGATGGTAAATTATTAACACTCCCTGCTTAAGGATCTTGTAAGCTTCTGGCTTGCTTTGCGCAAATAGATATAAATAGAGATATAGACTATGTTTTAATATTATTGTGAGTATATTATAAACAAAATCCGCCCTTGGGTCGGATTTTCGGTATATCAAGTTATACTTGATATACTAAGATAATATAATATTAATATCAATAAATATGCGTAGGGGAAATTGTAATGGTAGATAAGACTTTGATCATCCAAACAGCTGCAAATATCGCGCAAGAGATCTCAGCCAGTGCAATCATCATCATGTCAGCTGATCTGTCACTTAATATTGATACCAACATTCCGGTCCTGATAGCTTCCCCAACAGCTATGATAATGACAGGTAATTTTTTAGAGGGAGATGATCTCGATAATGGAAAGAATCCAGCGCAAAGATTACAAAACCTGTCAAATACATTATACCATAAAGCATCATCAGGATCTGAATTTATTATAGATGCTTCAGCAGCAGCTTTTATCAAGAATTTACTTGAAGGAGATAGAGTTGTAGGCATAGTCTCATACGAAGGAACAACCAGTATTGTGATACATGATCTTAAGGATAATCATATAGTAAAAGAATTAAAAGTATGTTCGGAAAGGGTCGATCTGGAGATCCTGAAGTCAGTACTTTTAATCGCTATTGAACTTGGCATATATGGCCGCGAAGGAAAATCGATAGGTACTGCCTTTATTATAGGAGATGCAAAAGAAGTAATGAAGCGATCCCACCAATTAGTATTGAATCCCTTTTTAGGTCATCCTGAAAAAGATCGTAATATCCGGGACACAATGAGATGGGAAACAGTGAAAGAGTTTTCTCAACTTGATGGAGTGTTCATATTGGAATGTGAAGGTTATTTGATTGCGGCCGGACGTTATCTTGATGTAGATGCAAAGGATGTGGAGACAGTTAAGGGGCTGGGAGGACGTCATGCATCTGCTGCGGCTATCACCCGGGACACCGAAGCCGTGGCAGTAACTGTATCTGAAAGTGATGGTGAGATCAGGATATATAGAGATGGGATCCAGGTACTGGAGATCAATCCGAGATCATTAAAAGTGTCTCTGTTATTATAGAGCCAGGTGTTATTTTGTTATGAAAAAAAAAGAATCATTTTACCTATTAGTCATAGTATTATTATTTGTTATTTGTACCGGATGCATATCGGACCGAACTCCGGAAAAAGTTACTATACCAGATGGTCAATTTAGCAGTTATGAGATTAACTTATCTGCTGATAATCTAACAAATTCAACTACTTATTATCTATATACTGATAAGAAGAATAAAACAACACAGGCAGTAACTACCATAGTAAATACATCTACTTTAAATATCACTATACAAAAAGATATCTCTGCTCATGCTAAATCCAAAGAAGAATATGGAATTGAAGACCTTGTTATAATAGCTAATTTCTCCTGTGATAACAAGAGTGATCGTTCTAACTTCAGTAGTTTATCAAATACATCATATAACACTTCTTATTACGAATCATCAACTACAAAGATGATAAGTATCGAATTTGCACAACCTACAACCGGTTTTGTAGCATGTTCTTTTTCAGGGGAATTCGGGTATTTCCATCAATTATTAACAAGAAATGAAACAATAATTGTCGTACTGCCACCCAAACATAGTACGGGCAATATCATCCTTGGTGGTATTACAAAACCAAAAAAACCGGATGAAACATATACTGATGAAAATAACAGGTTATGTCTGCTCTGGAATAATCCTTATCCGGATAAAACTATTATTGATATTCGGTATTATAAATCGATTCTACCTGCTATTTTAACTATTACCGTATTAGTACTTGGTACGTGTATATTGATCATTTCACTTTATTATTCAAATGAGATACGAAAATTACGAAAAAAACGGGAACTCATCAACTCTAAGATCAAATAGTGAATTCCATTTTGTCTTTTCCAAGAGGCCACTGCTTAAGAGCTTCTTTATGAGGTGGAAACATGTGGCTGATATGAGTGAATACAACATTTTTAGCCTGTAATTTAATTGAAAGATCAAATGCTTGCTGTGCATTCATATGTTTAACAAGATTGATACCAGGAGGCACAATAGCATCTATGATCAGCAGATCCGCACCATGCATAACATCCAGACTCCCGGGCGGGATATTATTATTGGTATCACTGGTGATAACTACTTTCTTTCCATTCTCACATATGAGCACACCGGCACATTCTTTCAATGGTGGGTGATTTACAGGAAACAATATGAAATCAAGACCTGCAATTGAAAAGGGTTTGAAAAATTTGACATCGTGCCTTTCGGGTTCTAAAAACCCAAGATATTGCAGAATATAGTCCATAGTATTAGTGAGTCCGTACACAGGTACATGCCCTTGAACCCTGTAGAAATCACCAAAACCGGCAAAGTGGTCATAATGAGTATGTGTCCAGATAACACCGTCAACATGGTCCAATCCGTTTGATATCATCTGCCATCTCAAATCCGGACTGGTGTCTACTATTACTTTTCCCTGTGGACCTTTTATCAGTATAGAGAACCTGAGTCTCATACTGGGACCGCCATTAAGAGCATCCTGACAGGCAGGACAACGACATCCTATCTTGGGTGTACCAATGGCATCACCGGTACCAAGGAGTGTGATTTTCATAGAGTATCTATTGGCACATATTTAAGTGCAGTCCTTTTATCAAATTCACCCACAGCCCGGATCAGGTCTTCCTGGTCCAATATTGTCCTCTCATCCATTAAAGCAGTCAGAACCGCTTCTCTAATAACCATCCTGAGATCCGAACCTGAATAATCCTCAGTTATTGTAGCAATCTTAGCCGGATCAAATGTCCCCTCTATTTCATCGAGAACTATTCTAAGGATAGCTTCTCTCATTTTTTCATCAGGAAGTGGAAAATCAACAATATCATCGAATCTTCTCCATGCAGCACTATCTAATAATTGCGGATGGTTTGTTGCTGCAATAAGAAGCACCTTGTGTTTAATGAGGCTTATTTCATCAATAGCTTTAAGTAGTGCGTTCACTGCTCGTTTTAGAGCTGCATGCTCATCTGAAGATCTCGTTTTAGCAAGAAAATCAAACTCATCTATAAACAATATACATGGGTTCATCTTTTTTGCAAGATCAAATACCCGATCAATATTCTTAGCAGTTTCACCTAAATACTGGTCTGTTATCATTGACAGTTTGACCTCCAGGATAGGTATTTCCAATTTTGCAGACATAGCCCTGGCTGTCGATGTTTTACCCGTGCCGGGGGGGCCCACGAATAACAACTTGCCGATCTCTAATAATCCGATCCGTTTTAAGTAGTCCCTGAACTGGAGGGCTTTGATCATCTTCTCGATTTCGTCTTTTTGATCCTGGTTTAATACCAGTTTATCAATAGTCTGGTCAATCTCCTCTGGGACTAAGACATGTACTAATTTAAGAAGATCTTCTCCGTTCTTTTCCATACCAATTTGTGATATCAGCGAGTCGGCCCACTGCCGGCTAACCTCCTTGGGTTCATTATACTTTTTTGATTCTTCATAACTGACATCAAGTAAATTGTTTTTTTCAAAGTAATAGGCAAGCACAGGGTTACTCTTGATATAGTCCATTCCTTGTTCATGTTTGGTTACCCATTTCACTGCAAGATCAAAAACAGTGATTCGAAATGTTGAGCCAAATTCTTCAAATTCCAGAAAAGGAAGTGATTTTAAGACCTCATCCTTATCTTCAATAGCACATAGTTCTTGCATATCCCTGATTGTAACATCAATGGGCCGTTTAACGTTTTTTTCCCTGGTATCCCAGTAGTGTTTCCTCAGAACAGTTAAAAGGTCGTCAACTTGAAGTTCTTCAATTCTGTTATATATTTCGACTGTCAATAGCAGTCCTGTCGTTTCCAGATTCTTGTCATACATTCAACATCAATCCATGTCAAAATAGGATATTAATATAGGGCATCCAGAGACAAATAGTTTTCGTGTCGTATACTTGATGTACTATAAAAAATGCGTTTATACTTTTCTATATAAAAAAAATAGATGATATAAAAAAAACTATCATCTGTTATTACAAATTTATTATTTATTTATTTATTGCCTTTTTCTAATGATCAATTTCATTGAGCGCTTTATCAGCAAGTTCATTCATGCGTACAGATGTTCTTCCAGTACCTGAAAAATCATCATCTGATATTATTGAGGCAATTTCACTTCCTAAAACAAATATGGCATGTTTATGCTCAGCCTTACTTCGGTGAACATGTACGGGACTAATTCCCAAATTATTATAGATGTCAAAAGTGTTATACGCTCCTTTGTCTTCGAAAAAACTCTTCATTTGTGCCATTAAGGTATGTAGCTGTATTAGCTCCTCTTTATGCATATTCCCATCCTCCAACAGTAGCGGGTTTGTGGATAATAGATCGATAATTTGCGACCACATATTCACATATCTATATTTTTTTCATTACTTCAACTTTAAAAAGGGTTTTGTAGGAATGATACTTCCTATCATTAAACCTTAAATTTTTCTAAATAATCTTAACGATTTATCCTCTATTGAAAAAACACAAGATTCAAACATATTGAGTACTTATAGAGTAAATAATGCCTTATGCTTTATTTGACCGTGATGATTTCATTACACGAACCGGATTGGGTCCGGATATGAATGTACTAACCATTGGACAAGACCATGTTATGGCACTTCAGATCACCAGATGTGTGGAGACCACAGTAACAGCCATGGTCGCTAATACTAAAGAAGCTCGAAGTATACGCGCATTTACGCCTGATTCTAATCAAATAATTACTCAATATGCCCACCAACCTATTATTAGTGATGTATTTGATGTTGTGTTTGTATATCACACGATAAATAGTATCAAGGCAGAAACAGTATTGAAAATGTTCGGAGAAATCAGGCGCATATTAAAAGATAACAGTAGATTTGCTGTACTGCATTGGTCATTGGAGCCTAAGAACAAAGCCCAATCTTCTCATCTTATGTTATTGAAGATTCTTGAACAGGTGGGCATTGTGCAACTTCATACATTTAATATGATTTTGGAATGGTTAAAAGAGATAGAATTTGAAAATATTACAATGGAATTAGTAAATTCCCAAATAGCAGTACCGGAAAATTGGGTACAGTTACACATTAAAAGGCTTTATGAGATTATTGCAGAGCGTTTACGAAATAATATCTCTCTACCGGCAGACATTGAAAAAAACATTGAATTGTATGAAGCCCATGTAACAGATTACGGAGAAGAATTGCTGCCGTCAATTCAATTTACAGCCAGAAATAGCAAAGGGTTATCTGGAATCGATATCATCTGATTACAAAAAGGAAATATTGAAATAATACCATCACTAATTAACACTATCAGTTATTAGGAGAATAAAACTTGTTTCCAACAAAAAAAGTGCAATCATTAATAAATCAAAAAATTCGTGTTGAAATGAAAGGTGGTCAACATATCCTGGAAGGTATTCTGGATAGCTCAGATGAATATATGAACATGCATCTTACTAACACAATTGAGATCATTGCCGGTGATAAATCAATCTCGTTAGGTTCTGTAATACTTAGAGGGAATAATATTATAATCATCAATCCGATCGACAACACAGATATCAAAGCAAAACCTGTTTAAGATTATAAGGTGTTTTACACTACATGATAGAAGATGAAATGTTTGATTTGGTCAGGCAGCATAAGGATGGTATCCTTCAGAGTTCAGTTAGAAAGACATTGGAAATTGATAGTAAAAAATGTTCAAGGACCATTGCCAAATTAATGAAAAATCATTTAATACGCAGGGAGCCTGAACTGGCAAATGGCAGGAACACTTTTAGATTATATTGTATGGAATTCACGGGTCCAAGTGATAAACATAAGTATTTCCTTGCCGGTGGTGTGTTCAGTCCATGCACCGGATGTTCTATAGAATGTTATCCTGAAAACTGTAGGCTTCTGGATGAATGGGTATGGGCCATTATTAAAGAAGAAAATTGAAACACAAACCTACGCGTTTTCCGGGAATGCAATGACTGAATTCTTAGGAGTAGTAACAGTTAGCGATCTCAAACAATGCAAGCCGGTGATGAAATTACCAGATTCGTAGGATTGTGGACGATAGTAACTTTGATCCGGTCACCTGTCTTAAGCACAGCATTACTGCTGGCAATTTTGAAATTACCATATTCTCCCGGATCCCATCTGTTATCATGGCCCTGGTTTGAAGGTGACCCCCAAAATACACCACCGAGAGCACCGTAGAATCCGGTAATTCCTCCAATTACAGGAAGATTGACCAGATTGTGATCAAGCATTTCATCATTTATGCTGATAAGAATATTTATTTGAGTTATATCAATTGATTCCCCTCCTTTATGTACCAGTATAACTTCCTGGTGATTTGATAGGTCAATACTTTCGATTTCAATAAGTGTGATCACGGGCTTTTCTAACTCATAATTGTTCATCACTATAAAAGCTGCGCCGGAAGAGGCAACTGTGATAGCAATTAGCAGGATCACTCCTATTACCGGAGAAACTGCACTGTTGTTAGAAAAATTCAAGAAACGCATTTTTTTCTCACCCTGGTAGATAAATATTTAATCTTTTATTTTGCGAATTACCAGTAATCCTACAGCTATAACAAGAATTATCATAGCAGAAGCAATTCGTTTTCTCCATAATTCATGATCCCATTTTTTTTCAATATTATCAGGAATGTTAATATCAAACTCGATATGACGGTCGATATCCATTTTTACCGCTTCTTCGAGTATTTCATCATCTTTTGAAACCCTTACAATATAATTATTTTCTGGTTTTAATCCTGAGAAAAAATATTGTGAATCTCCTGTACTGTTTAATATACTTTTTTCTTCCTGTATTATCTTCACATCAGCTTCTATATCTGATGAAATCCATAGATTCGTATATTGTTTTACTGGAAGTATGTTGCCATTGGAATATTGTAGCTGCCGTGGGATATCAAGAATAGATAGTATGGTAGGTGCTATATCCTGCTGATTAAAATTTTTATCTATCACACCGGTAATAATATTAGGGGAAACCATTATCAATGGAACTGTGACAGACTCACTACAATAATAATCATCAGAAGCATGACCTCCTCTTGTGGCATTTGCTGACCTGAAAGCCATACCATGATCAGCTGTGATGATAAGTGCTGTATTACTATCATGAGCGACTTGTACTAACGGCTCCAGAAGCTTATCAAGTGCTTCTATTGATGTGATATAACCTTCAATTCCCCTGTAATGCCCGGCACAGTCTGCTATACCTATATTTATGGTGAGGATATATCTCATTTTGGGATGTTTTTTCGCCATTAGAGAAACAAGATGTTTTGAAGCATTTATTTCCCAGTCTGCATAGGCTGTATAACTTTCGATCCCTTTGGTTTCTTTTTGATACGAAGAAAATTTTAGTTCCCAGTATTTTAGTTCCTTTACTATATCATCAGGTATATTATTATCATTGATCTGCAGGGAAAGTGATGGTTCTTTAATTGAATCGGATTCAGTATATAGAATGATATCCTGCTTATTGCGCATTTGTGTAAAATCACCTTTGTGCATGATGGCAATAGATAGAAATCCTTCATTATTAAGGACATCATAGATCGTAGCACCAGGTAACTCTACTGTTTCCTGGTCAGCTCCTGAATATCCAGTTATAATTACAGAATGAGCAGGACCGGTACTGGGAACAGGTACTTGAATATTAGGTATAAGTATACCATGTGAGATCATTTCATACATGATAGGAACATCAGCATGAGAAACAGGCGTACCGTCAAGTGCGGTAGGTATACAATTCGGACTTATATATTTAGATCCCATGCCATCGATGATCAGTAATATTATGTTTGAAGGTGGATTTGTTTTTCCTGCATCAATGTGGGTCTGTGCTAATGCAGATGGTATTATGATTATGATAAGGAATATAAAAGTAATCTTATAATTATACATTTATAAATTGATATGTTTATTTTAGAATATATAGTTTTACATTTTAATTTGGTACTGTTGAGAACAAAACTTTTTTAACTACTTCACCTTTTCTATACCCTATGCCTGATACAGCAGTAGAATTTTCAAGCTGTAGAACCAGGATTGTGATTATCCTTTCTATTGGTCTGTTCATTATTTTTACAGGAATGTTATCACTTATCCCAATGTTGCCTGCAATTAGTAATGACCTCAACATCAGTGAGACTATGCTTGGAGTTATCATGGGTTCATTTATGGTATGTATGGCATTTCCGCAGATACCCATAGGCGTCCTTTCAGATAGATACGGAAGGCGTCCATTCATTACAGGTGGGATATTGATATTCAGTTTTGGTCTTTTATTTTTCGGTGAAGCCAGATCCGAATCCCAATTGCTTATTGCCAGGTCCTTATCAGGATTCGGGGCTGCTATGTTCTTCTCTACGGCATATACTATTGTTAATGATATTTACAGTATCAGGGAACGCGGGAAAGGAATGGGTATCATAAGTATGACAGTCGGACTGGGTACGGTATGCGGATATATACTGGGTGGTGTGGTGGGTGGTATATACGGATGGAGAGCGGTTTTTATATGCATGTTCTGGGCTTCATTAATAATAAGTGGAAGCACCCTGTTGCTAATAGAAACCAGCCCACGTACTCAAGAACACGATTTTGGAATTAAGAAAATGGTATCAGCTACTCTGGTTATATTTAGGGATAAGACAATAGTATTAGCAAGTATAGTGAGTATGCTATGCGGCATAGCAGTGGTTGGAGCATCATATACTTTCTCATTCTTTGCCAGTGATATTGTATCTCCCGTTGAAATGGGTTTCATCTTTATTCCATATGCTATTACCAGTAGCCTTGGGGCATCTATTACAGGATTTTTAAGCGACAGAATCGGACGTAAAAAACCACTTACCGTTATGACCGTTCTTGGAGGGTCTGCCCTTATTATCTTTGCCTGTGTTACTCCCGGTCCTTTGATGATGGCAATAATTTTTGGGTTTGTAGGCCTTAGTCTTGGACCTGTAGTAACCCTTACTACTACAATACTGGCTGACGTAGTAGTAAAAAAAGATGTGCGCATTTTGGGTTCTTCAATTGGTGCGTTTAATATGGTAAGATGGACGGGAACAGCAATTGGTCCTGTAATTGCAGGATATATTATGCAGCTTGCGGGAACCAGACTGAGTTTTTTGGTACTGGCATTGTTCATATTATTATCTTCTGTGGTCAGCATTTTTATCAGGGAGACTCTGGATTAAAAGAAGAACAAAGTCCTCCCTTCGGTTGGATTTTCTTGACTGAGGCTCTCAGAAGAGCCGAAGATTAGAAGATTCGTAGAATCTTCGCCTGGGGCTCTCAGAAGAGCCGAAGTATACAGGCGGTCCCAAAAGTCCAAAAAATAAAATTTTTTGACCTTAGTTCTTGATTTAAAGGCTTAATTGATCTCCTTTTACATGGGAATTTTAGTTTTGAGACGGCCTGTATAGAAAGGTTTAAGCATAATGCAAATAATAATGGGCGGTGCATCAAAACAGTCTTTCAATCATATCATATTCAGATCGGTGAAGAATTGTCCGATAAAATTTTACTGCAGGGTTTTAATGTAAAAACAGACGTAGCAAGTGCTGTAAATAAGAGGGCTCGTAGCTCAGACAGGCAGAGCACCTGGCTTTTAAATTGCAGAGTATATCCTCATGCATTTGAAGATACCAGATGGTCGGGGGTTCAAATCCCTCCGAGCCCGCCTTTTATTTATTCAGGGGATGAATGTAATAATGAATAATTCAGGAAATTTTAGTTTACTTGACCATCAGTTAATTCCACATCACATGGTACTATCAGAAAAAGAGGCGGCTCAGGTCTTAAAGGAATTCAGTAGTCTTCAGCCAATCGAAAAAGAGCAACTGCCCAAGATAAAAAGC
>MZXQ01000271.1:0-162 GCA_002926195.1 Candidatus Methanomarinus sp. HR1
AACTTTTGTAAGGATTTTGTTCTATTTAATTTTGGGGTATAAATTAGGACAGTGCCAAACCCCCGCCCCTTCAAATCACTGATAATACTTCTCCTGCACATCCTCGCCCAGACGCCCGATCGCGTCAGCCCGACACTGCCTACAGTGCCGCATCTGCTTGGT
>MZXQ01000271.1:170-1090 GCA_002926195.1 Candidatus Methanomarinus sp. HR1
TCTTGCTGCATTCATCCTGGATGGCACGCTTCTCAGAGAGCGTTGGCGGCGTGATGTCTGCAAACTTGTACTGCGGGATTAATGGCATGATGTTCTGCAGGTAAACCCCAAGCCCCCTGATCTTCTTTGCCACATCGAGGATATGATGATCGTTGATCGTCGGTATGAGGACCGTATTCACCTTCGTGATCAACCCCAGTTTAACGGACATCATAAGCCCTTCCAGTTGATTCTTAAGCAGGATTTCAGCGGCCTCCCTGCCGGTATACTTCTTCCCATGATAATTTACAAACGAGTATATCTTTTCGCCGATCTCAGGATCGACCGCACTCATGGTCACGGTGATGTTTGAAACTCCGAGATCCTTTAGAAGTTCTACCTTTTCAGGAAGCAGGAGTCCGTTGGTGCTGAGACACTTGATCAGATGCGGAAAATCTTCTTTTAGGAGCCTGAGCGTTTCGAACGTTCCATCATTAAAAAGCGGCTCTCCTGGACCTGCAATCCCGATCACCTTGATATAAGGAAAGTCTTTGATCACTTCCCTAACACGCCCGACCGCTTCTTCCGGAGATAAGACCTGACTTGTAACACCTGGTCTGCTCTCGTTTACGCAGTCAAATTCCCGGATACAGTAGTTACACTGAATGTTACACTTCGGCGCGACAGCGAGATGCATCCGCCCGAACGCGTGACATGCGCCCGCGCTGAAACAGGGATGCTCCTGGATCTGTCTTAGCTGGGACGGATCCCATGGCACATCCCTCCCGTCGATCTTTGCTACACGGTACTCTTCTGAGGTCATACTGACTCAACAACCTTCACTTCGTGAACTTCCTTTATGATCTGCCGATCAACACCGATTTTCAGCGTATACTGCGACATAGCGCAGCCAGCACATTCACCAACAAGCTGTACCTTCA
>MZXQ01000271.1:1146-3078 GCA_002926195.1 Candidatus Methanomarinus sp. HR1
AATTCCCGCTAAGGTATCCGACTTCTTAGATATTCAATAACAAGTCTTATTGCTCTCTCCACAGCAATATCCATCTCCTCAAGAATAATATCGCCACTGTCCGGCCGTTCTCCTATGATGGCCGTTACGCAGGCTGTGGGAATATTAAAAAGCCTTCCCATTATAAAAAGCAATGAACATTCCATTTCCATATTCACCGCACCCAACCTGTTCCAATATCTTACAGCATCGTTGTATCTACTGTCCCAACAATTTAATTCTGGAACACATTAGACTTGTTGCGTAATAATCCTAAATAGACATCTACCTACCGTTTTGCGGTGAATGCCTAAAAACCGTTGTAGCATAGCGATATCTGGTTTGTTTCGCAACAAGTCTATTGATTAATAATTTAGAAGGAGGTGGGATTAATGAAATTCAAAGAAATACTAAAAGATACCGAAGCTGAAGGTAAGGAGAAGCATCTCCCGGTTATCGAAATTGGTAAAGGACGCGGAAAAAGTGAGGTAGATGTTGTACGTGTTTTCGTAGGTAAGGAAGTGCAACATCCGAATACCATAGAGCATCACATTTCATGGATAGAACTATTTGGTGTGAAGCAGGATGGACAGATAGTTGATCTTGGCAGAGCAGCTTTCGCTCCCGAATTCACCAATCCGAATATTAGATTTCAAGTACCTGTTGATCAATTCAAAGTATTCTGTGCGCTTTCTTATTGTAATGTCCATGGCGTATGGCAAAACTGTATAGAAACATAAAGTGATCACATGACAACACAGAATAACTTAAAAGAGGCTTTTGCCGGAGAGTCACAGGCCAATAGAAAACAACCCACTTGATAGATGTCCCATCTGTAATGCACCAGGGGATATGTTTAAAAAGATCGACTGAGGGATAATAAATGCCAAAACTGACAATAATATACGGTACAGGCAATGGCAGACCAACCTCTTAAAGGGAAGGTCGGAGTCACTTTCGGATCATATGGCTGGAGCGGAGAAGCAGCTGCCGTCGGCGGAAATAGCGTCGGCGGACAGGAGCTAGCGATCAGATCGATCCTGGATTTCTATGTGATCAGTGAGATGATACCGATCGGTGGCGGATCGTTCGGTGCAAATTTGGGTGGTACGTTCTGGTCAAAGGATAAAGGTGCCATGGGTGTCAGCTAGGATGCAGATGGGTAAATTTGATCTGTTCCTTCTATGCCAGATGAGTGCGAATACCACAGCAAAGATCGCATATGGAATTGCAGACTCGCTTCTGACAAATGCTGTATCCCAGGCTGCAAAAGCAAGATTACCTATCTATTTGTATCCTGCTGATCAGTATGAGGGTAGTATCTCTACTATGCTTCCGGATGGTAAGGAATTGACTTTATATATGAGGGATGTGGATATAGAGAATTCAAATCGATTAAAGTGGATGCAGGGTGTTACTGTGCTTAAGCAGATCAAAGAGATTGAGGATGTTATAAAGAGACATGTTGAAAATCTCAATTAATTCAATCAGATACCTGAATTAAAAAATACCCAAAAAATCCTTAATCTGAGATGACCTGTTAGGAATCTTTGCATCAATTACTTCTATGAATGCATACATATCTTCCTCATCCAGACCCCTGATATCCTCCTTTGCCTCCAGAGCCAGATCTAAAAGATATTCCAGCTCTTCATCAGTTAGCTTCTCTATCCTTTCTTTGAAATTTTCACTGGATGAGGCTATTCTATGCGATACAGGCCGCAGGATAAAAAGATACTGGTGTCCCTGTGGAGAGATCAAGTTGCCTTTTAGTTCAGGAGCCAGTTTGTTGAAGATATTAATATCTTTTTGGGTAAATTCTCTTGCCATATGGATCTATTGGTTTTGATTGCTCAAATACTCTTCCGATATTGCCAATGGAATATGGGATGAGTATTTGAGCTAACTCTAACG
>MZXQ01000271.1:3101-4332 GCA_002926195.1 Candidatus Methanomarinus sp. HR1
CGTGCTGCATATCAGGTTTAAGAAGATAAAGATTTAAATGAAGGCAACTATTGGTGTTATGTTACCCCACATGGAAGAAAATAAGAAACGAACAGAACTCAAGATATCGGGTATGAGTTGTGCAATATGCGCTACGACCATAGAAAAATCCGTGTTGAGTATGGAAGGTGTTTCTTATGCGCAGGTGAACCTGGGGACCGAGACTGCCACAATAGAGTATGATTCTACAAAATTAACACTGACCGACATAGAGAAAGCAGTGACAGATGCAGGTTATGAGGTGATCAATGAGAGAGTCAACCTGAAGATCGGAGGAATGACCTGCGCTATGTGCGTAAAAATGATTGAAAATGCCCTTGTAAGACTGGATGGAATTGTCAGTGCCAATATCAATCTCGGCACTGAAAAGGCATATGTCACCTACAATCCCGGAATAATAACAGTAGCTGAAATGAAAAAAGCCATCGAAGATGCTGGTTATGAATATCTTGGGATAGAGGGAGGAGATACCGAAGATCTGGAAGAAATTGCAAGGGAGAATGACTTAAGAAAAAAACGAAAACGGTTTATCGTTGGTTTTGCTGTAGGCATCCCATTAATGATCCTTATGCATCTTTCAGTTGACCTTCCGTTCAAAATGGCGTATTTTATGCTGGTGGTTTCAACTCCTGCCTTCGTTTATGTCAGTCATCCGATATTTATTGCTGCATATCGCGCCCTTAAGAACAGGAACCTCAACATGGATGTAATGTACTCGATGGGGATAGGGGTTGCATTCATACCTGACATTATGGGTTTCATAGGTTACACCCACTCAAAATTAGCCGACCGTACTTGATTACACTTGGATTTTTGTAGACTATGTATAGGCTACAAATTTCTTAACTAGAAATTCTCATTCAACTATACTGCATGCGTTTTTATATCATTTAAATTTTCGTAGCCCTCAAAACCCTGAATCTCAGGTTCATATCAAGCATAATGGGTACTTTTGAGTTTGTGCTCACAAGAGATTTTTTATTTTATGATACTGCAGTTATTCTTGCTTCGTTTCTCACAATAAGACGATATCTGGAGGCTAAAGCAAAAGGGAAAACATCCCAGGCGATAAAGAAATTGATGGTCTTACAGCCAAAGACTGCTGCCGTTATCCGCGATAACAACGAGATTAAGATACCAATACAGGCTGTCCCAAATCCAACTCCCAGCATTTCATAGATTTCTAATATCC
>MZXQ01000270.1 GCA_002926195.1 Candidatus Methanomarinus sp. HR1
GAAGCAAGACGATTGATAAGAAAGTTTCCACAATGTCCCTTAATTAAATCTGATGTGAAAAGACCCGAAATGCTTCGGGAATTTGTTGCACTTGTTGAGGATGAGTTTAATGACGTGTCGGATGATAATGTTAACACGTGGCTGTCTAATTTTATTAATACAGAAGTTAGATTGACACCATAGATACATAGCCTCAAAACATAGAAAACATTATAAAGAATTGAGCCTAATAAAATATTAAAATTGTTAATTCGAATCATATTTGAAAGTGGGTCAAATGAAAATTAAAGCAACAAGAAATATATTAATAATAGTGGGAATGGTAATTTTTATCATAAATTTAATAGCAATGCCAGTTATGGCAGCCAATACGCAACCGGATATCTATGTTAACACAAATGGTTGGTGGCGTAATAGCGAGGTATTCAATGCAAATTCCTCTACACCGATACAGGCAGCGGTAGACGATGCAACTACAAATGAACATATATTTGTGTACAACGGAACATACACCGAAAATGTGATCGTGAACAAGCAGATCACACTACAGGGCGAGGGTATGGATAAGGTGAGTGTGACTGCAAAGGCACACGATCATGTCTTTAAATTAATTGCAGACCAGGTGGACATATCAGGATTTACCATAATCGGGGCAATGAAAAAAAAAACTGGTAAGGCCGGGGTTTTTCTTGGCCTGGATCATCCCGGCAGTGGTGTGGATCATTGCGTTATTTCCAATAACAACATCCTGAACAACCATGTTGGCATTTTTTTGGTTAATTCCAACAATGACAACTTACTCACGAACAACAATGTTTCAAACAACTGGCGTGGCATCTACCTGGCTTCTGATAACACACTAACAGGCAATATTATATCTTCTAATTTAAAGTACGGTATCTGCCTGGAATCTTCGAACAATAACAGGTTAATAGACAACACTGCAAATTCTAATGACAAATACGGCTTCTACCTGGCTTCTTCAAGCGGCAACACACTAACAGGCAATACTGCAAACTTAAACGACAAATGTGGTTTCTGCCTGGCTTCTTCAAATGATAATACACTAACAGACAATATCGCAGAATCAAATAACAAATTTGGTATATCTCTAATTTCTTCAACCAGCAACATCTTAATAAACAACATTGCAAATTCAAATGAAAAATATGGTATTGGTCTCTATTCATCAGATGACAATACGCTAACAGATAACACTGCAAACTCTAATCAAAAATTTGGTATAGGTCTGAGTTATTCGAACAACAATACATTAGCAGGTGACATTGCAAATTCTAATGATAAATATGGTATCAGCCTTGATTCTTCGGACAATAACAAACTAACGGATAATATTGCAAACTCAAATGACAGATATGGTATCGCTCTGATTTCTTCAAACGGCAATATACTGTCAAGCAACACTGTAAACCTGCATAATGTATTCGGCATCAGTCTGACTTCTTCAAGCGATAACACCTTCACGGATAATAGCATCTCGGATAATAAATTCGGTATTATCCTGAATTCTTCAAACAACAATCTTATTTACAATAATTATTTTAGCAACACAGTCAATGCCAACGATGATGGAGATAATATCTGGAACACTATAAAGACACCAGGAGAAAATATAGCCGGTGGTTCATATCTCGGAGGCAACTACTGGTCAGATTATACAGGTGCTGATACGGATGGAGATGAAATCGGAGATACACTTATTCCATATAATAGAGTGATAGGTAATGGTGGCGATTATTTGCCTTTGATCTAACTTACTTTTTT
>MZXQ01000269.1:0-3162 GCA_002926195.1 Candidatus Methanomarinus sp. HR1
GTATGTCTTGAAAATAAACGATGGAAGTGGGAATAAAACTTTAAGGTTGAATTTTTCAAAATTGCCTTTGGTAATTTTTTTTACATCTGACAACAGCGAGTACCCGGCTCTGCTTCGCTCCGCGCAAATTAGGTTTCGTTTGTTAAATCTGATGTGAAAAGATCAGAAATGCCTGGGGGATTTGTTACACTTGTTGAGGATGAGTTTAATGACGTGCCGGATGAGAATGTTAGCATGTGGCTGTCTAATTTTATTGGTACAGAAGTTAGATTGACACCATAGGTTTCCAATTAATAGCAGAGTAGATACATATATACATAATACATATTCATATTATATTGTGCTATCAAAATAGAAAACTTTATTACCAGATACTTCGTAGGATCAGAGGTAGGTAGGATTAATGATCTTATTTGTAGCAATGATCTAAGTCGATAGATACAGTAAGCTTTTTTGCACGCTGATAGGAATTCCCATCCTCGATTTATCGGCTTAATCCATATCTGCACCTTGCGTAGTTTAAAACGCAGAGAATACCTCCTCCATTCTCTGCGTTTTTAAAAATTTTTATCAATTGAGGAATTATATGAGCAAAGAGTTGACCAGGATTGGAGTATCTCTTCCGGGTGATCTATTGACATATTTTGACAGATCATTTGTGAATACAAGTCCTTATTCAAGGTCAGATGTTATCAGGAATGCTATTATGAGATACATCCAGTATTATGAATGGATGGCGCAAGTTAAAGGCGAGCGTGTAGGATTATTCGAGATGGTCTACAATCCTCTGGAAAAGGGTTTATCTGATTCTATTAATTATCTATTAAGCGAATCAGGTGATTCTGTTCTCTTATCAGTACTGGTAGTCCTGAACAAAGATGATTTTTTGCGCATTATAATTATGCAGGGTGAAGGAGAATATCTGGTAAAACAAGTAGAAAAACTGATGGCACTTAAGGGTATAAAATATAGTAAATTGACAACTATAAACCTTTTTGGATGATATCAGAAAATGAATACTAAAGGCATTAAGATTAAAGTGGTACTGGTAGAGCCGTTATATGATGGTAATGTGGGTTCTGTTGCCCGGTCTATGAAGAATTTCGGGTATGATGATCTTGCACTGGTCAATCCATGCCGGCTGAAAGAACAAAGCAGGGCTATGGCAATGCATGCCCTGGATGTATTGGAGAATGCATCAATTCATTCTACTATCCTTGATGCGGCGGGTGATTCCAATCTTATTATAGCGGCAACAGGGAATCCCGGAAAAAGGATTGAGAAGCATATCCGTATGCCGAGCTATACACCGGTTGAGATCAAACACATGCTTGAAGATGAGACGGGTTTGATCTCTATATTATTTGGCAGGGAGGATAAAGGGCTTTTCAATAGTGAGCTGGAACTGTGTGATATAATTATGAGCATACCGACAGGTCATGAATATCCCAGTATGAACATTTCACATGCCTGTACTGTGGTGCTATATGAACTAAGCAACATTAAACCAGGAAGTATTGAACTGGCTGAACGATTTGATCTGGATCTGATGTATGATCATTTTCATGAATTAATGGAAGAGATTGAATACCCTGAATATAAATTAGATAAAACCATGTTGATGGTCAGGCGTATTCTGGGCAGGTCAAGGTTGACTGCCAGGGAGGTGCAGACCATGAGGGGACTGATGAGGAGAATTCAATACCGTATCAGGCATTCATAAATTTTGTGATACTTTTCTGTACAATTGTGCATTTGCAACCACAGGTTCAAACTTATTGTGATTGANNTGTGATTGACAATTATTGTGATTAACAATAACTATTATATATAAAGTAACTATATATTTATTCATGAAATTTTATGATCGTGAAGGTGAGATCAAGAAACTCAGAACATTGACATCGCTTGACAAGAGCACAATGATTGTGATCTACGGTAGGCGTCGTGTTGGTAAAACACGGCTTGTACAGCATGTTTTTGGAATAGACTCATTTTACTTTTTTGTAACAGAAAAAGAAGAACGGTTAATCCTTGATGATTTCAGGACTATATTGATGGAGCGATGTGATTATGTTCCAAATTTTACGGATTTCGATGATTTTTTTGGTTTTTTGTTTACGCTATCTGACAAAGAGATTTTCATTTTTGATGAATTCCAGAACTTTAAAAAGATCAACACCAGCGTTTTTTCTATCATCCAGAAATATTGGGATAAATACCAGATGCACTGTTCAATCTAAAACCTCTGCAGTATGATGTTTGCAAAGATATCCTGATGGACCTGGAAATCAGCACCTTTGTTGAAATATATTCCATCTTCGGTGGAGTTCCAAAATACTATGAATTATTAGAGAATGTAAATGATAGAAAGCTAATGAATATCATCTCAGAACAATTCCTGGACATTGGTGCCCCTCTTCTTGACGAAGGTACAAATATATTGATCAGTGAATTCGGAACTCAATACAGGATATATTTTTCAATTATAGAGGCAATCGCCAGCGGAGCAAGCACTTTGAATGACATATCAAACCGTACCGGTATTAAAAATACCAGTCTTGGACCTTACATGTCCGATCTCATTAATGAATATGAAATTCTGGTGCGCAAGGTCCCAGTGAATGAAAAAGCATCCAAATCCAAAAAGGGCAGGTATTTTATCAAAGACAATTTTTTCAAATTCTGGTTTCGCTTCATTCATAAGAACCGTGGGTTTATTGAGAGTGGCAGACCAGAGTATGTTCTTTCAAAAATCGAATCTGAACTTGATCAGTACATCGGGCCGGTTTTTGAGAATATTTGTGTTGAGTTCCTGTACAGATCAAATGATGAAAAAAAACTTCAATTTGTGTTCCGGAATATAGGTTCATGGTGGAACCGCAAAGGTGATGAGATTGATATCGTTGCTTTAAACGATGATACAAAAGATATTCTCATGGGGGAATGTAAATGGAACAATCGCAAGATGGATGTGGATATTCTAACAAAGCTTAAGGATAAAAAGAATTTGATCAAATGGAACCTTAATGCACGTACAGAGCATTACTGCCTGTTCTCAAAAAGCGGTTTTTCGAAACGCTTGCATGATGTTGCAGAGGATGAGGATATTTTGCTTTTTACACTGGATGACCTGTCAAAATAAAGGAGGAAAAACGTCGA
>MZXQ01000269.1:3208-3852 GCA_002926195.1 Candidatus Methanomarinus sp. HR1
AAAAAGTATGGTAAAATGAAAGATTAATATAGAGACGGATTAATGTGGAATGAAAAGTAATCTTGATAGAATCGGAATGCATTTTCTTGTTGTAATTTTATTTTTGTTTAATTAATTTTTCTGCCTAGGCCATTTCCATGCATATCCTATAATTAGAACATTAAACAGAAGGTATGCCCCACCTAATAGATATTCCCAACCAGTATGAGCCTCAATTAAAAATCCTACATTAAATACAATAAATACTGAGGCAAAACCTATGTTTACCCAACGAATCACTTTAGGCTTTCCTATTAGAGAGAATAAACTCATTAACGTTTGAATCATCGCAAGTGGTACTGCGACGAACAACAACAATTCATTAGCAACTGGCTCAGAAATTCCTTGCAAAAGAGATAACATATCTCCAAATGTCCAGAGTAAAAAATGTGATACCCATAATACTGCAAGAATTATCCTCACATTTATCTTCGAATCTTCTAGGATTGTTGCAGATTTTTTGTTTGAATTCATTTTTTCCATTAAAATAAATAGTTGTAATTACTACATAAAGTTTTCTTAATATTCGGCCTTGGGACAAAATTCACTTATCTTCCCTTACGTGACCAATGAGGTATTATACCATCTATAATTTCAAGATACCC
>MZXQ01000063.1 GCA_002926195.1 Candidatus Methanomarinus sp. HR1
GCCCGCACCACAGGCGACATCTTGATCACCTCCGGACGTGTACCAAGTATGATGCAGATCTTCTTCGTCATCAATTTCTCCCCTTCTCATCCTCTGGATAATCAAGCCTCTCAATCGAACTCAGACACTGCTCGAGCATATCCCCACTGTTCTTCGTCGAAATCACAATCGAGATCATCTCACCCATTCTAATCCCCTCCGGCACACAACAGCAAACAGAATCAAGCTTACCACACCAAACCCGGAGAACGCATTAAAGTTCGCCCCATGCATGGACTTCGGGGTGAAGTAAATGGACTTTGGCAGAAACTCAACAGAAATAAATGAGATAATTTCATCCCAGCCACATTGACCGCAATCAGTGGGATAAATAGATGGGGCAGTATGTCCATATTAAATCCTTTTTTATTTAAATTAAAATTTAATTTTATATGCTCTGGAAAATGCCTCTAAATGTTATCAGGCAAATTTCTATCGGCATCGTGCTCAGCATTTTTTCACTCAATATCCCTTGCATTGCTAATGTCCTATCTTCAAAGATAACCTCCACCGCACAATCCTACCCATCGATCACACTTATAAATAACGAATTAAACACCGTTTGCAAACCTAATACCATCAGTGTAATCCCAGCAATATACTGGTCAAGCACCGGCAGATGCATGAATCCGCTGTTAACCCAGTTCCATGCCAGATAAAGAGCAAATATGAACCCTGCCAGGAATATTATCATCCCGGCAGTGATACCTCGCTCCAGTGAAACATGCCTTTCAATGAACCGGGTCATATAATCATGACTGCGCAGATCATGCTTAATGCTATACAACTTGGCAAACAGCCCCAAAAACAGGACCTGGTAGCCCATTATGGCAAACAGACTCCCTACAGCCATTGAATGCGGCCCGAGATTAACATCCCAGATATTAAAAGGAGCCCAGATCATCAGGACAAGCATCATTCCCAGGATAGACAAAATTGCTCCTGGTAATATAAACAGGAAGTTAGGAGCCTCCAGGAAAATAAACTTTAGATGCCTCCAGCCGTCAGAGAACGAGTTCAGGTTCGGTTCGGATCCCACCACCCTGGGATAATAAGTAATAGGTTTTTCAACGATTCTCAGACCTTTTGTCAGGGCACGCATCACCATCTCAGATGCATATTCCATCCCTGTTGTCTTGAGGCCCATCCTGTCATAAGACTCACGGGTAAATGCACGAAATCCGGAATGGCAGTCGCTGATATTAGAATTATGTGTGATATTCACGCAAAGAGTCAGCATTGGATTTCCGATGTACTGATGTAGCCACGGCATAGCACCTTTCAGGATTTTGCCCTTTAGCCGGCTGCCCATTACAAGGTCGGCCTCCCCGTTTTTTAGGGGTTCCAGTAATCTGGGGATATCTCCGAAATCATAGGTATTATCGGCATCTCCCATTACAATGTAGTGTCCGGACGCATGGCTTATTCCGTATTGATATGCATACCCGTATCCCATTTTATCCGGTACCACAACCTTTGCACCGAGTTCTTTTGCAATCTCCGGAGTCCTATCTGTAGAGTTGTCTGCAACAATAATTTCTCCATCTATGTTGTATTGTTCAAATACCTTCTGTATCTTCTCTATGCATGTACCTATAGATTTTTCTTCGTTTTTAGTAGGGATTACAACAGATACTTCAGAAATATGCAAATCATTTATTTCGCCAAAATGAGTATTGTTAAAAGAACCCATCCCACCACTAAATTGCTCTAAAAATCTTTTATTTGATAATAATCCTATACGTCTATCCACTTGAAGGTATGGCAGTAACATAGGATTATATATTGAACCACCATTAAATGGTAAAAAAAATTTTTGTTCTTCGTCATCAAGTTTAACTTCTATTACCAAGTTTACTACCCCGTCTTATTTAATCAATCCCTTTTTCATAATTTTACAGCCCCATCAGCCCTACCGACATGAGGATATTGGTAAACAGTTCTGGGAGAATGCCTCCTTCTACTCTAACCATTCCTTCACTTTTCTGCTGCAGCAGTTCATGCTGCCATTCCTATCATGAACAGCACTGTTAATATAGCCGCTATTATCCTCATTTTTCTTTCTATTTTCTTACCTCACTAATTTTTTGGTCGTGTAAAATCTTTGGCAAAGATAATCATAACTTCTATCTTTATAAAACTTGGGTTTTTAAAATCAAAATTTTGAATGTTCAGTCCTCTATGATTGTATTTTAATCAACTGGTTTCTTCTTAATTAAATACCCTATATACCCAAGCACAACTATAATAATTATTACTTCCAATAACGCTCCCACAATACCGTATTCCTTATATATAACAACACCCAGCGAATCCCCGCCACCTATAACAGGCATGAATAAATACGGTAGCATCTCACTATAAAAATCATTGATCCACTGACTGGTATTATCGAGATCATCCACACTCATCTCCGCACGCACTATAGTGATCGAACCTGGTGAGCTTGCAAATAACAGTTCCTTAAGATAGAAGTACTTGATGAGTCTTTCCCTGCCATCTTTCTCAATAAGAAGTTCATTTACCGAAATGGTAACATCCTCATTTCCTTTATATGATGTATCAGTAGCCCATACAGAGCCGTTTAATGTTATTTCACATTGTTCCTCATTCACAACACTCCAGCCAGCACCACGGTAGCATACTTTTGGGTCGTGAAATACCGATGTATTATGAGCACGTATAATCAACAACCACACCGGTCTTGAGACATTAGGGCTGTAATATACACGCTCCATAATCATATCAGGGTTAAGCGTATCTATCAAATTCTGTTTGATCTCGATCCCATAACCCTTCCAGATATCAATATCCATCGGCAGCTCTTCGATAATCTCATTGCTGCCCAGAGCCATTCTTGTCTTGACCCATTCTTTTTCGCTTGATGTGTAGGAAGAGGTTGTATCTACGATCATCCCGCGCTGTAAGAGTACCTCGGGTGGAGACAGAAGGACTATAATTAAAATTACCAGTAGGAGTGTTGCAGCTATTGTTTTATATTGGTCTTTCTCATCCAACGTATACACCCCAGAAGTGCAAATATTGAAGCTAATGCAATGATAT
>MZXQ01000268.1 GCA_002926195.1 Candidatus Methanomarinus sp. HR1
CCTTAGATTTAAAGTGGATACTACCGAAGGGAGGATTTTGTTCTAATTGAGACCACAAACCGAACCCTTATGTTAATTAACAGCATTACCAAATCGCAGGTGAATGGATAATGGCAATCCACCCAATTGAATATCGCTATGGCACTCCTGAGATGAAGCAAGTATGGAGTGAAGAGTCGAAACTGAAAAAAATGCTAATGGTAGAGGTAGCCCTGGCAAAGGCACAAGGACAGGTAGGTATGATTCCCAAAGAAGCTGCCGGGATCATCGAAACAGCATCCGAAATTGTCGAACTTGAAAGAGTTACCGAGATCGAAGATGAGATCCAGCATGATATGATGGCTGTAGTGCTGGCTTTATCAGAGCAGTGCCAGGATGAAGGAAAATGGGTTCATTTTGGTGCCACATCAAACGATATACTGGACACACAGCTTGCACTCCAGATAAAAGAGAGCATTGGCCTTTTACGCCAAAAGACCAGAGCTGTCCGTGATGCCCTTATCGAGAAGGCAAATGAACATAAACATACGGTTTGCGTTGGGAGGACACATGGTCAAATAGGTGTACCTACTACGTATGGTTTGAGGTTTGCGATCTGGGCAAGTGAAATGGATAGACATCTTACACGGCTGAGCGAACTAACACCAAGAGCAGTGGTCGGACAGATGACAGGTGCTGTGGGCACACAGGCAGCCTTTGGTGACAAGGGGATCGAGATTCAACAGTGGACAATGAAATTTTTAGATATTGGGAGTGTGGAAGTGTCTAACCAGATCATACAGCGAGATAGACATGCCGAGTTTGTGATGTGGATGGCTAATACTGCCACTACTCTTGATAAGATATGTGTGGCATTTCGCAATCTTCAGCGCAGTGAGATAGCAGAGATAGAAGAGAGTTTTGGTACCAAACAGGTAGGTTCCTCAACCATGCCCCATAAACGTAATCCTATTAAGAGCGAGCAAGTGTGCGGACTTGCACGCATTGTGAGATCTATGGTAGAACCTGAACTGCTTAATAATACTCTGTGGGATGAGCGTGATCTGACAAACAGCTCAAGTGAGCGTATTATTTTCCCTGAGGTCTGTGTACTGACTGATCATATCCTTAAGCTGATTAACAGTATTATCACCAATCTTAGATTCTATCCTGAAAAAATCAAACAGAACTTAAATCTTATGTATGGCCTTAATATGGGGGAAGCTGTAATGATAGAACTGGCCAAAAAGAATGTTGGAAGGCAACAAGCACATGAGATTGTAAGGACAAGTGCCATGGAAGCCCGTGAGACAGGAAGGCATATGAAGGACGTGCTTATTTCAAGACCGGAAGTAACCCGGTATCTGGATCAGGAAGATATTGAACATATTATGGATCCCGGACAGTATATCGGTACAGCTGTAACTCAGGTTGAGATGCTTGTGGAGCAGTTAAAGAAAAGAAATGTAGATCAAAATTAAGAGCACTATGATCAATTACAGGTAATTTGAAGTGGATACCTAAATTACTATAATCTCGTCATTTTTTTATAATCAGTAATAGTGGATATCGGTTGTATCGTTATGTCTATACCGCTTTCTTTTACGGCTGCCATACTATTTATGCCTGCATACACGGGAAGCCCTATTTTCCCGGGAGTGATCGGTGCTTTAAGTACAGGAGTGCCTGGCTCACTCATTCTTATCAGGCAATCGATGTCGATTTCCTGGGCCTTATTAAGTACTTCTACTGCATGTTCATAAGCTGAAACAGGGATCTCCCTCATACTTGCCAGTAGTTTACCATTCCCCGTCTCATATGTATCAAAGATTGATGTCATCTTGCGGTCTATAAAGATCCTCATTGGGTCTATTGTGGTACCGCTGTATAATACCAGATCCCAAAATTCAGCAGGTTCACCTCTCACCATCTTAATAAGCCCGCCATATCTGGGACTTACTGGTATCCCGTTTCTTACTAAAATGCTATCAATTGTGATACTGCAAACAGTTGCAATACCTACCTTTCCTTCAGGAACCTTAAACTCGGGATCGTTTTCTTCCATTATCCTGATATACGGGCTCATTGAATAGGGTTTAGAGCTCATAGCTGATATGATCTCCATAACCTCGTCAAAATCGTTTTTATCAATAATTGCAGTATTTACTATCACGTTACCGGTACCTGTATCTACATCAAGGTTAGTATTGTAGATCAACTCATCAATAGTAGTAATGATAAACCCGACTCTATATCCGATCAGGCCGTCCTCAAGCTCCTGCAGTCCTTTCTTGGTAATAGTCCGGCCAGAATAACCTTCCCTGACTGTAAGACCACGCTCATCCAGGATCCTCAAATGATACCTTACACCCCTCTCTCCTATCTGGTATCCTCTTTCCTTCATTCTATCAGCAATGATACGTGCACCAACAGCGCCATCACTCTCCGTGATGATCTTCATGATCTCCATTAATTTTCTCAGTACCAGAGGATCTGTATTGGATGATATCATCGATAAACTCCATTTTTTTTACATCTACATGATATTGAGATAACGCTGTATCTCCCAATCATGGACGTGTATCCTATAGGCTTCCCATTCGGCACGTTCCAGCTTTATAAAATCATTAAATACATGCGAACCAAGTGCATTGATTATAACGTCATCGTTTTCGAGTTCGTTCAGTGCATCCTTCAGAGTCCCCGGAAGTGATTTAATATTTTGCCTGGCACGTTCCTTTACTCCCATTGCATATATATTTTCTTTGACAGGCTGTCCGGGATCGATCTTATTCTTTATACCATCCAGACCGGCCATAAGAATAACAGCAAAGGATAGATAGGGGTTACAGGATGGGTCAGGACTTCTAAGTTCCATTCTGGTACTTAATTCCCTACCCATTGGAATCCTGATAAGTGAACTCCTGTTGGCACCGGACCATGATATGTATACAGGGGCTTCATATCCGGGTACCAGTCTTTTATAAGAATTAACTGTAGGATTGGTAATTGGAGTAATAGCTCTTATATGTTTAAGTACTCCACCAATGAAATATTTTAATATATCACTGATCTCATATTCACTGTCAGGGTCATAGAATGCGTTTTCGTTGCCCCTGAATAAAGATATATTTATATGCATTCCATTACCGTTCTCACCAAACAGCGGTTTAGGCATGAATGTAGCATGGAGTCCCATGTTATTGGCAATGGTCCTGGTTACATATTTAAAAGTTACTACATTGTCGGCAGTGGTAAGTGCATTGCCATATTTGAAATCAATCTCGTGCTGTCCTGATGCCACTTCGTGATGTGATGCTTCTATTTCAAATCCCATTCCTTCCAGGGCGATCACGATCTCTCTTCTGATATTCTCTGCAAGATCAACTGGTCCGAAATCAAAATATCCAGCAGAATCATGAGGTATAGTAGTAGCACGGCCATCTTTTTTCTCAAATAAAAAAAACTCCAGCTCAGGTCCGATATTCATCTCAAATCCCATGGATGATGCCGCTTCCATAGCTCGTTTGAGCACATATCTCGGATCACCTTCAAATATCCTGCCATTCGGAAGCTGCACATCACATATCATTCTGGCTATTGATCCCTTATTATGGGTCCATGGAAGCAACTGGAACGTATTGGTATCGGGCTTAAGAACCATATCTGATTCTTCAATTCGTACAAAACCTTCCACAGAAGACCCGTCAAAGGATATACCCTGATCCAGTGCTTTATGCATCTGGGATACAGGTATTGCAACATTCTTGACTATTCCCTGGATGTCAACAAATTGCAATCGTATAAATTTTACATCTCTATCTTCTATTAATTTATTAATATCTTCTTTGGAGTTCATTATAGCACCTGGTAAATCGGATGTGTTAAAACAATATGGTAATTAGCAAGGATGATATTAATTGTTTCTGAAAAGAGTAATAGTTTCAAGTGACACACCCCGGATTATAACACTGAAATAAACACAAACGGTAGATGTAACACACCTTTATCTTCTTTCAGCATATCCGGACATGTAATAACAGTCAAAAACGGATCATATTTATTTTTAAAATTCATCAAAGACCTTGTACGGCTTGAATAACTGCTCTTTGATTCTATTGCAATCAATTCTCCCCCTTTTTCTATTATAAAATCTACCTCTGCCTTAGATTTAGTTCTCCAGAATTTTACTTCCATACCTGCATATGTCAATTGAGTGAAAATGAAGTTCTCATTCAATTTACCTATATCCTGCCTGAGACTATAAATCTTAAAATCATCAATAATAATATTTCGAAATCCATTGTCATAGAAATATACTTTCGGGACTTTAATGATCTCTGTTCTTTTATTAGTAAAATAAGGATTAACTCTTTTACAAATGAATGTTTTTTCAAGTATATTCAGATGTGTTAATAACCCTTTATGATCAAATCCTGAGACTTCCTGTAGACTATGATAGGAAATCAGATCACCAAGCTGTATTGATTGTGCTTTTATTAATCTGCTCAAATTAAAATCTGTTGTTAAGCTGAAAATGTCCTTTATTTCCCTTAAAAAGTAAGTACTGTATATATTTTTTAGAACTGTTTCTTTTTCTTCATTGCTTTTAGATACTGCTACTCTTGGATATCCACCATAGATCAAATATTCCTGATATATCTCATTTAACATTTTCATTAGTGGTTTACTGACCTGCGGTAGTTTACCGTCCTTTGATATATGTTCTCTAATTGCCTCTTTCTTTTCCAGAAATGTGGTAAAGAGGGCTTTATTCTTGAATCTTAGGAATTCATCGAAGGAAAGTGGATACAGATTAAAAACAAATATTCTTCCAATAAGATGTTTTATTCCATGTATGGTCACTCCGGAAGCAGAAGAACCGGAAATAACTATTTTACTATCAGGGTAATGATCATAAATATATTTTAATTTCTTCCCCCCTTCCTCTGCATACTGGAATTCATCGATGAACAGGTAGTGATTATTTTTTACATATAGATCTGCAAAGGTTTTTTCATCTTCTATGAACAATTCCAGTATCTTTCTATCCTCAAAACTGATAAACTCCGCATTTTCAAGTGTATTGAAAATGTATCTCATAAGTGTAGTTTTGCCTGATTGTCTCGGACCAATGATAGCAATAATCTCAGGTCTGGTAAGATTGTCCTTAATTATTTGTTGTAGATCTCTTTTTATATATGTCACAACGAGAACCCTGCTAAAATTAATTATATACTAATTATGGCAGGGATAATGTATAAAGATTTCTATGTTTTTATAGTATATGATCTGTAGGAATATATATTCAAGATCAGTACTACGAAAAGCATGACAGACTTTATGTGATCGATTGGTAAATTCATCCAAATAACATTTATTAGTCCAGTGGTCTTGAAAACTTCTTCTCAATCTCAGTCCGGTACAGTGAATTATAGGTGCAGAACGGGATTACTCTTCCATC
>MZXQ01000062.1 GCA_002926195.1 Candidatus Methanomarinus sp. HR1
GACAGGTAAGCCGGGAAATAATTTGATAACGGAATAGTGATATCAAGATTTTAATTGGAAAACTGGAGTGCACCTCTATTAGCGGACAGGTAGTTAAGCATCAAAAGTCTTTGAGATGTCTCAAAAGATTAACCAAAAAATACATATATTGATTAAGCAGATATATATTAAGGGGATGTAAGTTATGGGTAAAGAAAAGAAAGACAAATTTTCAAGTGAAAAAAAACCAATTGAATGCTTTAATAAATCAATTGAGCTCAATCCAAATAATCCTGATGTATGAAGTAACAAAGGATTTGCAGTTTTCGATTTATTTGATTTAGATGGAGCATTACAATATTTTCAGCAAGCACTTAAAATAGATCCTAATCATGAAGAAGCCAAAAGAGGCATGATAACAATAATAAAACAAAAAGAAATTGATTCAACATATGTGTGAAAGTTTATTGATAATTCGATAATTTTAGGAATGGGGGAAATTAATATGAATAAAGATTTTTTAACGATAATTATTAGTCTAACTGTAATCATTATTTTCTTAACTGGATGTATTGAGGAAGAAACCACTGTTTCAACGGAAACACCAACCGCAATCGAATCACCTACTTCTTTAATTACTCCAATGGAAACATTAACTCCTACAGCTATTCCAACACTTGAAGCAGCATGGGAGCTGAATGTGACATTAAAATCAGGATATAAATGGTATCAGGACGATGAACTCTATTATGGATTTGCTTATCCTGAAAATTGGGAAATACTACAGAACATTGGCTTAATTGAAGGTCAGGAGAGCGTCGTAATGTTTATGCCTGAAAATCTTGAACCCAGTCCGGAAGATATGGGAATGCCATATATTATAGTAGTAGTTTATTCAAACAGTTCTCTGTCAAGATGGTGGGAAAATCCAGATACTGGAAGTATGGGTTTTGGTACTTCTGGAATAACGGGGGGTTTAAGTCTTGAAAATGGTACTGAAAAGGGAATTATCTCACATTACGGACCAGTTACAATAAATGACAGAGATGGATTTGAAGTGATACATGATCCCATTATGTTTGTTGGTTTTTCAAGAACACCTGTGGCTACTGCAAGATATATTGTATTTACAGTTGATGATCTTGATTATACAATAGCGGCTATTTCCAAAAATGAATTGTATAGTACATACGAAGACATATTTGAAGAAGTAATAAATTCGTTTATCATTAGATAATAAAAAAATACTATATGAATTCAAAGTGACAATAATATGAAGCACATTTTTCATGTAACAATGATCGCAGTCTGTATGCTAATAGCGATACATTCATCCACAGCGATAACGAATCCAATAGTAGATGTAGAGATCAGCAGGGTTGAGATTGATTCCCTATATCTGAATGTCACAATCAGTAATCTTGATACAAAAGATATTTATTTAACAGGTTTTGATTATTCGATATCGGATCCAGTGGGAACGTATATTTCTAAAAAATGGGAAATGCCTTTACTTATCAAACCAAATAAATCCATTACTCATAGTGGTAATTACTCTATTACTGATGGTGATCCTCTTGAAAACTTTTTACGTAAAGGTTCAGCAAATATCACAATATCAGGCTCATTATATATGGAAGCTGACTCTAATACTTTTGTGGTTCCATTTTATAAAACTACTACTATTTTCCTTGAAACCGATGAAGCCAACCAGGCTACAAGTCCCTATATCACGGATATAAAACTTGAAGTGAGTAGATTGACTGATGAGAAAAGTGCCATTAAAAGAATTGTCATTACTACTAATATCTCAATTTTCAATCCAAATCCTGTAGCTTTTAATTTGCGAGAGTTTTATTGTGAAATAACTGCTATGCAAAAAAAAGATGAGAAAATGAGAGTATTCAAATCCTTACCTGGTTGTGGATATAGTTTATCCAATACGCGATTGATCATGCCGAATAATATTTACACCTATAACCTTGAAAAGACAATATCAGATAACGATACCATTCAATATTTCATAAGTGAAGAACCAAAATACATAAAGGTAAAAGGATCAGCATTCTTAATCCCGAAAGAAACTGGATGGAGCCCAGCTTATTTTGAGCCAGATTTTAATACTATAATAACAATAAATGATGAAGAACTCATAGCATCTGTAACACCGATACCTGAAGCGACAATTCCGGAAAAAATATATGGATTTGAAGCAATATATGTGATTACAGGAATTTTAGTATCAGCATACTTTTCAAAAATATTCAAATAAAATAATGAAGTATCCTCCTTTAACTAATTTCATGCGCCTCAGTTGAAATATGCAAAATCCAGATGGTTTACTGATACAATTTTTAAATTCGGTGAATTGTATTGTAAGATCAATTTGTATTATGACTGATGTTTTATCATCTATATGATTGTAATTCACGAAAAAAAAAATTTATTTTTTTTTTCCATAAAATAGGCATAACTATAAGCCAGGGACAACCATTAAGAAAGCTCAATAACTTTTAAGCGTAAATTAATCTGAACTTTCACAAAGTTGTGCTAATAGCTCTTAATTGTTTTTAATAACGTAATGAATTGGACAAAAAAAAGCAATTAAGCAGCTTTTTTTTAATATAAAATTATGGAAAGTTTAAATATGGAAAATTTTAAAAATCTTGGTATCAGTGAGCGACTTCTAAAAACTATAAATGATGAGAATTTCGATCATCCTACCGAAATACAGGAAAAATCGATCCCGTTAATCCTTGCGGGGGAAGATGTTATAGCCGGATCAGCCACTGGTTCAGGAAAGACTCTTGCATTTGCTTGTGGTATATTACAGACTGCCAAAAAAGGAAAAGGGATACAGGCTTTGGTCCTGACTCCTACGAGAGAATTGGCAGAGCAGGTCACAAGTGCTTTAAAGAAATTCTCAAAATCAATTCCTTTGAAAATTATATCAGTCTATGGTGGTGTGGGTATTAATGAGCAGATCAGGGGTTTAAAGACAGCAGATGTGGTTGTAGGAACACCGGGCAGAATGCTTGATCATATGGAAAGAAAGACCATTAAATTCAATAAGGTAGAAACACTGGTGCTTGATGAAGCAGACCGGATGTTAGATATGGGATTTATGGACGATGTGACTAAAATTATTAATAGATGTCCTGAGGACCGGCAGACCCTTTTATTCTCTGCTACGATCTCAAAAGAAATTGTCAAGCTTGGCAGAAAATTTATGTATGAACCGATCCATGTAAAAGTTAAATCTAATATCGATGCATCACAATTAGACCAGAGCTATTATAGAATTAAAGCGAATATGAAATTTTCTTTACTCCTGCATCTATTGAAAAATGAAAACTCAGACCTGTCAATGGTTTTCTGCAATACTAAAAGATATACCGATACGGTCGCTAAGAACCTGAAATCCTCAGGTGTTAATGCCCAGGCTATTCATGGCGGATTAACCCAGAACAAGCGCAACAATGTTATGAAGCAATTCCATGCAGGGAAAGCCGGTGTTCTTGTATGTACAGATGTGGCTGCAAGGGGACTTGATATCAATGGTGTTTCCCATGTATACAATTACGATATTCCCAGGGAAAGTAAACAGTATATCCACAGAATCGGAAGAACTGCAAGAGCTGGAAAAGAAGGGAAGGCAATTAATATTATTTCTGAAAAAGATAATGATAACTTCAAAAATGTATTGAAATTTAATGATGTTGTGATAAGGAAAGAAAAGTTACCTGCTATAGAAAAGATACAAATAAAAAGGTCAACACAAATTGGAATTAAACAGAACAATAAACGCAACTTCAGAAAAAGGACTAATTCTAACAGACACAAGAATCGATAGTTTGGCTGAAAAGCTAATTTTTTTTTTTTAATTTGCTCCATACCCGAGCACATTATACACTTTTTTTGGATTCATTAAAGATACCTCTGAGTGCTTATGCCGAATATTCTTGATCTGATCTCGACAGGATAAAATACGATCAGAAACCAAATAAGATGTGAGGAAAGTAAGGTAAAATAATATGATACATACCATTACAATTTATTGTACTTTATTTTTTACCAGTTTTTTAGCTTCAACTATCATACCATTGGGTTCCGAAGGGATGGTAGTCTATATGATAACAAAAGGTTATAATATAGTATTGGTTGTTGTTATTGCATCAATTGGAAATTATCTTGGTGCGTGCACTACTTATATGATAGGTTATATTGGGCGTCAAAAGGCTCTTGAAAAGTACCTAAAAATTAATCAGGTGGATTTTGCAAGAGCTGAAAAATTATTCACAAAATATGGATCGCCTGTGTTATTATTTACATGGCTTCCAATAATAGGAGACGTATTCGCAGCTATTGGAGGTATTTTAAAATTTAATTTTTTACTTTTCTCAATATATGTGTTCACTGGAAAATTTATTAGATATTTGGTTGTCGCTTATTTTGCGGGAATAATATAAATTGCTTTCTTTTGGCCCGATATTTTCATAATCCATATTCAAGACATCCCCAAGCCTCAGATAACTCTATGTGCCCGGGTATATACATACAAGTTTGGCTTTCGTGCAAATGCCACAAGAGTGATACCTACCTTTTCTGCCAGCCATATACCCTCACTTAAGGGCGCAGCTTTGCTTGCAATGAGTACAAACCCTGCCCGTGCTGCCTTAGCAACCATGGTAACCGAGAGTCTGCCTGTGGTCACCAGTGCACAATCCGCAGGGTCCATTCCGCTAAGCATCACTTTTCCAACTACCTTATCCACAGAACACGCCCTGCTGACGTCTTCACAGAACGCGAGGATCTCTCCCCCGGAGTTAAATATTATCGAAGAGTGTGTGCCTCCTGTTTTCCTCCATGACTTTGCACGCTCTTTAAGCTGCCCTATCGCATTAAAAATATCATTTCTCTCAAAGCAGACGGTCGAACTGATAGAATTGAAATCTTCGGTTCTGTCATATAGGCTCTTTTGTTCGAGTTGTTCTATATCTACTTTAATGTTACATTCAATAGATGCGCCACTGACCTGAATAGAAATGATCTGATCAGGTGAACTTATTAAACCTTCGCACAATAAAAAACCTGCTGCAAGTTCTTCAAGTTCTAGCGGACTTGCAAAAAAAGAAGTAATATGGACGTTGTTCACTTCGAACTTGAAGTTCTTTTCAATACTAACGTCCACATCTATCTTAGCTCTGTCACTTTTAGTGATCTCAAGGCATTGCATGGATGTATTAAATGCCGGGATATGAGATGGAGTTTCATATCTCCAATAATCTTTCCATCCCTCATCCCTGTTTACATGCCAATCATCCTTGATATTCATGACATCGACTTGATCTTGGCAAAGAGTTGTTTGAGAGTATCCTCATTGCTCATTGTATACTCAAACGGAGAGCTTGTGAACGGCTTAAAGTATATTGGGACGTTATCCAGTCGATAAAACGTACCATCACACTCCATAGCATCGATCACACCAGGTAGTACCACATCAGATGCAACTGTTGTAGGACAAGGTGCAATGTCCAGGCAGACCATAGGTATCTGTGCAAGGTACGAAGCGCAGTCTGCCGGTGTATGGCACACGAGATCAGCACACATAACAAACGCGGCGTCCACATCACGTTCTCTTAGCACGTCCACCGTGGTATACTCGCCGGGGTTGAATCTCGGGTATCCCTTTGCAAAATCAAGACCGAATGGGTAGCCGTACAGATATGATGCGAGTTGGTTGAAACCTGCAACATTGCAGTGACCTCTCAAAGCTCCTAGTGAGAACTTTGTATAGTTGTTAAGTTCCTTTATAAGGTTCAATGCCATCTCCACGTTTCTGTGCTTGCCATAGGACGATCCGACTCCCAGTCCCACATAAACAGCGCCGAAATTGGATTCTTTCATCATTTCCACCATCTGATTCATCTGGTCCAAAGGTACACCGGTGATCTCTGCTACTGATGGATGTGGAGTCTTACCATTGAGTATTGTTAACAGCCCGCTGAATAGCTCATAATCGGTGTTCGGATTGATCTGAATATGAAGATCGGCTGCATCAGCAGTAGGTGTCTTTCTCGGATCCACGCAAATTACGGTTCTATCAAACCTACCGCGTTTTGTCCAGTAGCCTCTTGGAAAGATGCCGTATCTGGACATGTGTCTTGGCATGGACTCAAGCGCGTTGCATCCCCAGTACACAGAAAGATTGGCCCTGTTCTTTGTCTGTCCTGCAGTAGCACCGACACAGCCGGATTCCTGTATACCCATTACTGTCGGACCATGACAGATAGTAGCATTGGAATCTACTGCAGCACCAAGGTACTCTCCTATATGCAGTCCAACTTCCTGAGCCTCACATGAAGTCTCACTGCCCAAAAAAAGTAGAGGCCGTTTTGCAGAAGTAAGTATTTCAGCGGCCTTTGTGAGTGCCTCATCCCAGGCAGCCTTCTTCAACTTGCCGTTGTCTTTTATCATCGGATCTCTGATACGGTGGGAACTTACCACTTCCTGGAACTTTGCATTCCCCATCTTGCATGCATTTTTAACAGTGATCTTATCACCTTTAAGTTCCACTTGAATATCGTCGCACGAACCTCCGCATACAGGACATATTATATTCTTAGAAAACATTTTTATTTCCCTCCATTATATACTTTAAGAACCACATCTACTGTGCTAAGCACCTCGTCATCGGTGGGTTCGAGTGTGATCTTGCTTCCTTTATATCGTGGAGAACCTGTGGAAAATGTATCAGGATCAATAATTACATTCGCCCAGATTGCTCTTGGCATAAAGACATGCCCGGGACGGACCGAGTCAGTGGATTTCGTATACACCGAAACAGTGTGTTTACCATCCATACTGGTCATCTTTACTTTTTTGGGATTTCCCATGGCTTCAAAGTCCTCGGGAGCTATCCAGCAAACGGCACATTCGACCATGTAATCATGTGTATTCTTGTTACCTCCTTTGGCAAGCCTGCCTTCGTTAATCGTACTTCCTGTATTAAGTATTGCTTCCATCTAAATCACCTCACAATCCCTCATTAGCATTCTTTGATACATACAGTGCACCTTTGGTCCGCGCAACAATTGCATGGTCACCGGAAAATTGAAGAAAATCACCCTGACATGTGATGTCATCGAACGTAAGATCGCTTTGAGTATCCACATACTCAAATCCTGGCAAAAAGTTTTTAATATGGCCAGTAACAACTATTGTTCCGCCTGACATTTCTGCTCCGACACCACGGTTGGCATCTCCTTTAACTACAATTAGGCCGGCATTTTGCCGTATGCCGCAGAAATTTTCAACGCTGCCCGTAACTACGATCTCTCCTCCACTCATACCTCCGCCAAGCTGGCTTACAGCATTCCCGTCGATAAGGATTCTACCGCCAGTCATTCCATGCCAGCTTCCACGATAAGCACAGCCGATATGATCTTTACCATTACCCATTATATGTAGCAATCCACCTTTCATTTCCATGCCAGCCCAGGATTCGACATCGCCTGTTACTACAATCTCTCCGCCATTCATCTCGGAACCAACATGCATACCTGCCGAACCATTAATTTTTATCTTTCCGGCAGTCATACCAGCGCCTATACGTTTGACTCTGGTGACATCGCCATCTATGACAATGGATGTTTCCTGCGGGGAACTTGCTGCGTTACCCTTCACATCAAAAAAATCAGACAACGGGAGTTGTTTCGGACCCTGCCATACAAGTAAATTTTTTATCTCATCTGTACTCTTTGAGGCAAAGATATCAGGTATTATTACCTCTGCTTCAATCATAATATCAATCTTACCAACTGGTGTTAATATAATTTCTGTCATAAAATCACCTCTCGTTATTTACCTTAATCGGTGTGGGATTCATAAGATATTTCTCTGGTGTAGGATAATTAGCAAATCCGACAGTGTAGTACTTGAACCACTCTTTAACATCCAAGAGCATCTCCTTCTCACCTTCGTCCTTAACTGTTATATCGGAATAATATGTCCTCTTCTCAGGTATCATTTTGATCTCACCCTGTTGAGAAACAACCTGTCCATCTTTTATAGTGTACTCTGCCTGCTCAAAGTTACTGATCACTTGCTCGTAATTACGGGTGTTCAGTTTGGTCGGGTCAATGTTGTATATCGTAACATCACCATCAGCACCTATTCCAAGGCTGCCTTTGCGGTGTGATATGCCAACTGTCCTGGCAGGATTAGCTCTGGTCAAAATGGCGATATCATAAAGTGATAATTCCCGGTCCACGCCGCCAAGATCGCTTCTATCACGTGCCCAGGCATGACATTCACCGAAGGTTTTTTCTCTTGCTTCCTGTGACATGAGCCATGCAATGATCTGTGGATATTTCAAAAATGTCCCACCATTCGGGTGATCGGTCGTCATAATAGACTTCCATACATCTTCTACCATAAGTAGTAGTTCAAGACCCATTGCCCACTGAACGCTGTGTATAGGATTAGCCTTGAGGTACGTAAACGGTATTACACCAGAGCCACATTCCATCTCAATATCAGTATTTGACCACTTATTACCTGTAAGGGCATACAGATTGTGTATGGCCGGACCGTCACCTGTCATGACAGTTGCTTCTCCGAAAGGAACACAACCGCTGTCCATAACAATGAAATCGGTCTTGTTCACATAATCTATGATATCTTTTGTTCCTGACTCGAAGTCGCCCCAGCTGGTTCCGCCAAAACTATTAAACTGTGCATGGGTAAGATACACAGACTGCATTCTCTTTGAATCAATCTTGGTCTCGGCCCATTCAACATCCAGATTCTGGTTTGCCTTGATTTTATTTGGTATGGCAAGTGATTCTCTGGTTATATCACAACATCCTGGCTGTCCGAGATTATTACAGTGCAGGTGCATGGACATTGGCATACCGAGAAGTTCATTGATCTCACATAACCCGTGAATGATCTCTCTTGGAGAAATATCAAAATGGATATTAGCTTCATCGAGTGAGCCTACGTTTCTTGCCCAACCCCAGTTCTCTACTCCGGCAGGATTAACGCATTTGATCCCGTAGGTTTTGTGGGTTTTCATCATCCACGCGACATAATTTGCTGCTCTTTCTATATCACCATCACGCAAATAGCGCATTATAAACCAGTTGTTACCCAGTACAAGATAACCGCCTGTGTCTATCATGGGGATCGAGCGCATCTCTTCATGTGTATGACGTGCCTCAAGTGGCGGAACTGCAGCTTCAAAGACAGTGGTATATCCCATCTGGGAATATTCATATCCTTCAAGATAGACAGATGGAACGGTATAACCGGAACCGGAGTGAGTGAGTGCGGTCTTTCCCCTGGCCCACTTGTAACTGTCCTCAGGACGCATTATTCTTCCGACGTTGACCTTCGCGCCTGCTATATGGGAATGCGAATCAACACCGCCAGGCATAACAGTCATACCCTTTGCATCAATGGACTTTGCATTTCGTATCTCAGATTCGAATAGTTCAGAAACTACTTTTCCATCCCTGATGAAAATGTCCATTTTCTCCCCATCTATCTCGTTTAACGGATCAAACACGTATCCATTCTTGATCTCTATTGTTTGTGCCATTATTCTACCTCCTTTTTCGTAAGACTTATCGCATTCACAGGACAGATCATGACGCATGAGCCGCAGTTTCCGCAAAGTTCATGGTTATACACTGTAATAACACCGTTCAAAACCTCGAGTAGTGGCTTGCTATCCAGTTCATTAAGATGCCCGGAAGCAAGATAAGGGTCTGATGACGCGTTTACCGGACAGACTATGACACAGTTCCCGCATCCGAGACATGCATCTTCGTCTGTAACAAGGGTTGATGTCTGCGTTGGTCTTGGAGTGGGTATGCCAGTGATCTTCTTCTCATATGGCTTTTTCTTTGACATTTCCGGCACTATCGCATTCTTTGTAACTGTTATAGCATCTACCGGACATGATATTGCACAAGCACCACAGTATATGCATGCATCCGGGCGCTGAGTAATCTTTTCAACTCTTTCGCCCGGACCCCATTTGCGAGCGAAGATGGCATTACATGGACACACATCTATACAGGTACGGCACGTCTGGCAAACATCTTCGTCTGTTTTCCATTCGCCTGCAAATGGCTTCTCAACTGTGATGGCATTTACGGGGCAGACAGCTTCGCACCAACCACAGTGAACGCAAGACTCTTTATCAATTATGGTCTCACCCTCTACGCTGGTACTGCCATCATTAGCAAGCCGCCACTTGACCGTAATACATTCCTGCGGGCAGACCTGCTCACAAAGACCGCAGTGTACACAGTCGTCATTGACGGTAGTGGGCTTTAAGGCACCACACAGATATGTTTCATCTTTCACCGGATTGCCATCCAGTCTCATTTCCAGTGCGCCGGTCGGGCACACCTTGGTACACATACCGCACACATTGCAAGTGTCACGATTATTTTCCAGAAAATCCTGGTCAATAAGTCCTCTTGTAATAGCTCCTACAGATCCTATTACCAGAGACTCTTTCGGACAAGCCATGATGCAAGTTCCACAGCCTATGCATTTGTCTGGTATATACACCAGTTGCTTATCATCTTTTGTTTGAAACACCGATTCATTCATATTATTTCCTCCATAATCCATCTATGCTGTGCATGTATTGCAGAGAGTTTCTTCATCCTTACAAACAAAATATTCACCGCATCTTTTACACACTGCTACGCACTTGGCTTGCTTTATGGGAACATCTACATTTACCATTTCATAACTGTACACATCTTCCCCGGCTTTTTGAAGATCATAAATTGCTTCTTCATGGGGGACTTTCTGAGTATTCAGGTACCATGCATGTAATCTCGGATATTTTTGGGTTTTGTTGGGGTCGAGATATATTCTGATCCCACGTGCGGATGTTTCATCAGGTGGAACATGTCTGTTTATTACTACTGCCATTTTCCCGCAGTCAATAATTTTCAGTCCCTTATTCCCGATTGTAGCACCCCCCAGTATCTGAAAAGCATCCGGAATACAGTTGTATGTCTCGCAGGTCGCATATATACGCTCTTCATTTTGCAAATCAAGTATCTGCTTAGCAATGTTGAACATCTGTATACCTATGAAAGCTCCTGTACTCAGGTATCCATGGAACGGAACTACTCTTTCTATCTGCGAAATCAACTTTGTGTCTTCTATCTGTTTGATGATCTTATTCATATGAAAAACTCCGGTTCCATGGAAGTCATATCAGTTTATTGGCAAATGTTTGTCAAATTGTGAGTTCAAGCGTGTTATTATTTTACTTAAACTTAACGAAATTAGTTTCATTTTATGTTGATTGTAAGTGATTATACTTACGGTGAATGAGATTTCACATGGCAAAATCTGTAAGATAACATCCCGGAAGAAGACATAATAATTAAATTGTATGTGTTTATTAGATCAGTATTTATAAATTCATCGCCAGGACATGGAATGGGTTATTATTTTTTTGGGGGATAGCCTGGGTTCGATTCATATGATTCAAAAGGTTTAAATTTGATTACTGACTAGTAAATTACTGTATGGTAATCAAATTCCATGATAGAGAAAAAGAACTGCAATTTATTGAAGACATCTACGAAAAAAGATCGATAAAATCAATAATGATGGTTCTGTATGGACGCCGGCGGGTAGGCAAAACAACGCTTATAAAGAAATTTATTGATGGGCGTAAGTTCCTCTATCTATTTATAGAACTAAAAACTGAAAAAGAATTACTTGCAGAGCTAGAGGATTCTTTAACC
>MZXQ01000267.1:0-1109 GCA_002926195.1 Candidatus Methanomarinus sp. HR1
AGATGAACAAAATCCTCGCTAACGCCCGGATTTTTTTTCTGTGGCTCTCGGAAGAGCCGAAGATTAGAAAATGTGAACGAAGTGAGCATTTTCGATATATCAAGTTATACTTGATATACTACAGGAACTGTTTTTTTTTACAGTATATAATACTTGCTAAACATATCAGCAAACTCAACAATCCGCTAGATAGACTAAAACCCGGGCTGTCTTGCTTTTGGTCAGTAGAAGTGTTAATCCCTGATTCATTAACATCAGTCGGCAGATTAACAGATAATTCTTTCTCATCCGTTTTCGGTTTATCGGATATGCCTTCTGCACCAGGATTTCCTATATATTCCCGCTTTGTAGTTATTGCAAAGGAAGAGAATCCCTGTGTTTGTGATATGAAATAACAGTAATCATCATCACAATCTATTAAAGAAGTTGTAAGCGGATGCCAGTGTCCTTCATAATATCGGTTCATTATAATATTGGAAATGAGAATGTTATTATCATCAATCCAGGTCTTGTTGACTTTAAAAGTGATAGTAGCGTTTTCGATATTCTTAGGATTTGCCCACCCTTTTTTTCCAAGCCACATATTCAGGTTCTTATATACTTCATCCAGTGGTTCATAGTTTACCAGTGAAGAAGTATCGTAGAGCATTTCTACTTTTGCAGGGATTAATCCTGCGTTGGTCAGTCCTGTAAAATTGATATACATGACAATATTACAGTTACCTTCCGTATCAAAACAGTAGCATATATTGTCACCTTCACTTACAATTTCTCTTTCTGACTTGGCAAACTGAATATTTTTATAATCTTCTCCGGCAGTTCCTCCGCCACCCCCTCCACCTTTATTTGTACTCCTGGGGGTTTTTTCTTCAGTTACTGTTATATTTATCTGATTCGATGCAGTATTCCCTGAAGTATCACTTGCATAGATCCTATATTGCAGGATACCTAATTTTGATGAATTTTTTGAAACATTAATATCTACACCGCTTTGGTAAGCAGTAGGGGATACTATTTCTATTCCATTTTCTTCTACCCGGTATTTATCAGGGTTTTTTTCATTGATGACCCAGGTTATGTTCTCTTTTAAACCGATCTTAATCTCATTG
>MZXQ01000267.1:1138-1460 GCA_002926195.1 Candidatus Methanomarinus sp. HR1
TATTGTTTGAGATATCATCTGCCGAGATTGTATAGTTATATGTACCTAAGCAGGATGTATTAATCGGTACTGTGATATTATCACTACATTGATATTCTGTTGAAGGTACTTCTACGTCACCATTTCTTAATACGCAGTACATACCCGGATTTTGTTCTGTTATTGCCCATATGATATTCACTATATCACTATCTTGCTCAACTTCCATATTCCCGGGGCTGGAGATTACAGGAGGAATCTTATCCTTGACAATTACAAGGACTTTGTCACTGGCGTTATTTCCTGATTTATCAGTGACCTGGATCATGTAGGTAAAATTACC
>MZXQ01000061.1 GCA_002926195.1 Candidatus Methanomarinus sp. HR1
GTGCACCTGTTAGCATCCGATGCACATCGTCATCATAAGCCTTGATCTCAAAAGAGATCGATGTGGATATGTCGATCACCCGCCTCAGCGTCTTCGGCGTACAGAAACCATTGGTCGCAATCCCGACACCGATCCCCGCATACTTGTCTTGTACCTCCTGCACCACCTCCTCAATATATGGAAGATGGATCGTTGGCTCTCCTCCCGTGAAACTGATCTTGTCCGTGTCCGGTGTCATTCTGGCTATTGCTTCATCCGCAAGCACAGCTGGCTCCACATAATCACGATAGAACCATTGTGCATCAGGATACTGCGATATCCGGTATGCGTTGCAGTACATGCATCTAAAATTACAGCCGAGCATGGTAACCGAGTAGCTGGCAAGCGTTTTTGATAGCATCGTGTATGCGATCTGCGGCATCTCTGCTCTGCACACGCCGCGCTCACCTTCGAGCCGATTTGCCCCGCACCGCCATTCGCAGAGGTTACATCGCGCAAGTTTGGATAGGTGCTTCATCATAGATGCGAATAATCACCGTATAATAATACCACGCTCATCAGCATCAACAACAACCTTTGATCCTTCCAGTACCTCTCCCGCAACAATGAGTTTAGCAATCCTTGTCTCAACTTCGTTTTGAATAACACGTTGCAGTGGCCGTGCGCCATACGTTTCACTATATCCCGCATCTCCAAGATACTTCTTAGCAGCATCAAGGATCTCAAGATCAATCCTTTGTTGTTTTAGTCTTTCAACCAGGTCTATTACTTTAATATCAACTATCCTGACTAACTGTTCCCTTGTCAGTGCATGGAAGATCGCCACTTCATCGATCCTGTTTAAAAATTCGGGTCTGAAATATTTACTCAATTCATTCAAAGCTATTGCCTGCATCTCGCTGTAATCCTCACCTTTCTCCAGGTGTTCACTTGTATAATCCACACATATATTTGAGGTCATGATGATCAGTGTGTTCTTAAAATTCACAGTCCGTCCATGTGAATCTGTCAAACGCCCGTCATCCAGTATCTGGAGCATGATGTTAAACACATCACTATGTGCTTTCTCTACCTCATCAAAGAGTATTACAGCATATGGCTTGCGCCTGATAGCTTCAGTGAGCTGCCCCCCTTCATCGTGACCGATATACCCCGGAGGTGCACCGATCATTCTTGAGACCGTATGTTTCTCCATATATTCCGACATATCAATGCGGACCAGGTTATTCTCATCATCAAAGAGCTCAACTGCTAAAGCTTTAGCAAGCTCGGTCTTACCAACACCGGTCGGTCCTAAGAAAATAAAGCTTCCTATGGGTCTGTCAGGATCTTTGATACCGGCATGAGCACGGATAACAGCATCAGATACTGCCTGGACTGCTTCATCCTGTCCAATCAGGCGTTTATGCAGGTTATCTTCCAGATGTGTCAGTTTCTCACGTTCTCCCTGTATCAGTTTGTGTACAGGTATACCGGTCCATTCACTTACTACATCAGCAATATCTTCCTCTCCTACCTCTTCTTTCAACAGCATGTCTGTTTGTTTTTCTTGTAAAGTGGCTTCCTCCTGTGCATACTGCTGTTCAAGCTCTGGCAGTATGCCGTGCTGTAATTCTGCTGCATGGTCAAGATTCTCTACTTTATTAAGCTGGTAATCGCGTTCTTCCTGTTCAATCTGTGTTTTTGTATCTTCTATCTGCTGTTTGAGTGTGCTCAATTTTTGGATTGCTTCTTTTTCATTCTGCCACTGTGCACGCATGGCATCAGATTCGGCACGTATATCCGCAAGTTCCTTTTGCAGGTTTTCAAGACGCTCTTTTGAAGCCTGGTCCTTCTCTTTTTTTAATGCTTCGCGTTCGATCTCAAGTTGCATGATCTTGCGGTCAACTTTATCAAGCTCGGTAGGTTTGCTGTCTATCTCAGTCCTGATTTTGGCTGCAGCCTCATCTACAAGATCAATGGCTTTGTCAGGAAGAAAACGGTCTGATATATACCGGTTGCTCAAAACAGCGGCTGCAACCAGTGCAGTATCCTTGATCCTTACTCCGTGATGTACCTCATAGCGTTCCTTGAGCCCGCGCAGTATTGAGATGGTATCCTCTACGTTTGGCTGGTCTATCAGGACAGACATGAACCTGCGCTCAAGGGCCGCATCTTTTTCAATATATTTACGGTATTCATTCAATGTGGTTGCACCTATGCAGTGAAGTTCACCGCGGGCCAGCATGGGTTTTAAGATATTCCCGGCATCCATTGCACCTTCTGCTGCTCCGGCACCCACAACCGTATGCAGTTCATCAATAAACAGGATGATCTCACCTTCTGAATCAACGACTTCCTGAAGTACGGCTTTTAACCGTTCTTCAAACTCACCCCTAAACTTCGCACCCGCAATTAATGCACTCATATCAAGTGATATAATATGTTTATTCTTCATGGCCTCAGGTACGTCACGGTTTGCAATACGTTGTGATATCCCTTCTACTACTGCGGTCTTACCAACACCTGCCTCTCCTATGAGTACAGGGTTATTCTTCCTGCGGCGGGAGAGTATCTCGATAGTGCGTCTGATCTCATGATCCCTGCCTATGACCGGATCAAGTTTTCCCTGCGCCGCAAGTTCCGTAAGATCAATCCCATATTTATTTAGTGATTCATAGGTTTCTTCAGGGTTTTGGGATGTGACCCGTCTGTCACCTCTTACTTCAGATATTGCCTGGGTCAAATTATCTCTGGTCACACCTGCACTCAAGAGTATCTTTGAGCTTATACTATCTGTTTCTTTGATCAGTGCAAGTAGCAGATGTTCCACACTGATATAATCATCTTTCATCTGGTTTGCTTCTTTTTTTGCTGTATCGAATACCCTGTTCAGATTTTGGGACATGTATACCTGGTCGCTACCTGTGCTCGATACCCGGGGCAGCTCAGATAGGTGTTTTTCAAGTTCCTGTTGTATTATACCGGGAGATATCCCTATCTTCTCAAGAAGTCTTAATGCAAGTCCGTCATCCTGTTCAAGTAATGCTAACACCAGATGTTCACAATCAATCTGCTGATGATGGTATCTTGCAGCAATCGTAGCAGAGCCCTGAATAGCTTCCTGTGCTTTTACTGTAAAACTGTTTAAATCCATTACTATACCTCTTTTTGTAGTATATCAAGTATAACTTGATATATCGAAAATGCTCACTCCGTTCACATTTTCTAATCCTCCATTCCTCTGGAATGTCGGTCAAGAAAATCCGACCGAAGGGAGGATTTTGTTTTAAATGTGAAGAATAAAATCCTACCTTTGGTTGGATTAATTTATACTTAATATACTATAAAAATGTATTTTAATGAGTAATAACCATAAATAATTGCTCTTATAAATTTTTATGGAATTTATAAAGCATAAATGGGGGAAATTATAATATTATGATATACATGCCCGGATTTGAGATCCTGTTTGCAGTAACAGTGCTTCTGGTAGTGGCTTACCTTTTGAAAAAGAAAAAAACAGTTCGCCATCCCTAAAAAAGTATAACATCAACCATAGTACCTGCTCCATATCCTTCAATATTAGGTGGTACTATCACATTCCCATCTGCCTTAGCAACAGAGCTTAAAATTCCTGCGCCTGATGTCATCACAGGTTCTACAG
>MZXQ01000266.1:0-5929 GCA_002926195.1 Candidatus Methanomarinus sp. HR1
GAAGAAGCCTCACCAGGCTTTGGTATATTAGGTGTAATGATCTCAGTAGCATTATTGTTCCTGTTAATTAGAAAGAAAGCATAAAGAGCCTACAGGCTCTTCTTTTTTTTTATAGTATATCAGGTATAACTTGATATATCGAAAATCCGACCGAAGGGAGGATTTTATTCAAAAATTGTTAAATAATTAATGTTAAACAAAACCTTTAAATTAAAGAATAACATTAAAGGGAGTCGAAAGATAACAAATATAATGTTATAAAACTTTGATAGTAAAGTAAATAACTGTCTGTTAAATATCTTTTACGGTGTACGTCAACCGGAATGTCACAGGTTCAAAACCTGTTGACAGCGCATAAGCTTCCAAGGGGGCCTATAGCTTAGTCAGGTTAGAGCGCCCGGCTCATAACCGGGCGGTCACCGGTTCAAATCCGGTTAGGCCCATATCGCCTGGTATTATATCCCGAGTCCCATATTGAACACAACCTTTAAATTGAAGCGTGTCAATACAACGAGTCAATAGAAGATTGACATAATGCCGCCATAACTCAGTTGGTAGAGTGTCTGGCTGTTAAATAACCTTAAATGGTATGCAGCAACCAGAATGTCACAGGTCCGAGTCCTGTTGGCGGCGTATAAACTTCTAGGGGGCCTGCAGCTTAGTCTGCTTAGAGCGTCCGGTATATAAAAGGGCACTCACCGGTTCAAATCCGGTCAGGACCACAACGATTAAAAAAAAGGAGGATTTATTATTAAGACGATCGAAGTTTCAGAAGCTTTAGGTGGAGTACTAAATGGATTTCGTAAGATCTCCAGGGATTCCAAAAAAATAACATTCATTGGTACGCCAGGGTTTTGTACTCCATTTGCGGAATTAATAGCCTTTGTAATTCGTGATAGTGGAATTGAAATGGCTTTTGTACCCAATATCTCAGTTGATAAGGCAAGGACCATTATCTCTACTTCACAAGGTATGCAGCTCGGTGAGAGTACTGATCCGTCATGTGATACGGTAGTTTTGCTGGGTGGTCTTGCCATGCCGAAGATGAAAATGGATGTTAATAAAGTGAAGAAAGTCATTGAAGACATCACAACTACTGATAAACCCTTAATAATAGGTGTGTGTTTCATGAGTATTTTCAAGGAATCAGGATGGATAGACACGATTGATTTTGATTATGTAATTGATTCTTACATAAAAAATACCACTCTTGAAAAATAAGCAACAGTTATGTCAGGAGGATAAATCCTGGAAGAAGTAGCTTTACTATGTGAAGATGTTTCATTAGCAGTAGCAGATGCTATAAAAGGACTTATTGGGATTCCCAGGGGAGATAAAGTTGTTGGAATGGGAGCAGATGGAACTCCTTCAAAGTTAATAGATATTGTGGCCGAAGATGCTGCTCTTGAGATCCTTTCGTCCTCTGGTATCGATATGAAGATCATTACTGAGGAAAAAGGAATAATAACTTTTGGAGATAAACCTGAATTTACGGTTGTACTTGACCCACTTGACGGGACATATAATGCCACTCATAATATTCCATTTTATTCAGTATCCATAGCAATTGGAAATAATGAAATAACAGATATAAAGTATGCAAAAGTATTCAATCTCTCTAATCAAACGGGTTTTACTGCAGAACTGGGTGGAGGTGCATTTTATAATGATAAGGAGATCCAGGTCTCATCTACATTGAAAATAGAAGAGTGTGCAATAGCTGCCTATGGATATCGTAATGGGGAAGAGGTATTTAAACGTCTGGCCAGACAGGTACGTAGGGTCCGCTCCTTAGGTAGTGCTGCTCTTGAGTTGTGTTATGTAGCTTCAGGCAGATTCGATGCTTTCATAGATCTGCGAAACAGATTGCGTCCTACGGATATAGCTGCTGGCATACTCATTATCAATGAAGCAGGCGGTATGGTATCTGATGGATATGGTAATCCTCTATGCATTAAACTGGATGTTATCAGTAAGGTCAATCTTGTATCTTCCAACCGTTCAATACACAATAGTCTGGAAAAAATAATAGGATTATAATACTATATGATGTAATATAGAATTAATGCAGTTGAAAACCAATGATACGGGGGTTATAAATTGATCAGGAAAGTAGGATTGGTCTCACGTTGTGATAAACCGAATGCGATTGCGATTGCAAGAAATATCATAGCATATCTGGGGAACAGGACTGATGTGTTTGTAGATCCATGTACTGCCCGTAAACTGAACATAGAAGAAACCCAGGTTAGCAGAATGCGGGAAAAGGGAGTTGAGATAGTGATAACTATTGGTGGAGACGGGACTGTGTTAAGAACAATACAACATATGAATGATCCAATTCCTATTCTTGCTATTAATATGGGTACTCTGGGCTTTCTCGTGGATGTGAATGTAGAAGATGCAAAACAGACTATTGATTCAGTCCTATCCGGATTCACAGTAGAAGAACGATTCAGGTTCAATGTGTGGATCAATAATAATCTACTTCCTCCTGCCACCAATGAGGTAGTAATAATCACATCCCAACCTGCCAAGATGCTGGGTTACAGGATTCTGATAGATGATCATGAACTTGAACAATTGCGTGCAGATGGCCTGATCATAGCCACCCCTACTGGTTCTACTGCATATGCCATGAGTGCAGGAGGTCCGATTGTAGACCCGAGAGTAGATGCAATGGTCGTAGTACCACTAGCACCTTTCAAACTTTCATCAAGACCGTGGGCAGTGCCTGGTCAAAGTGTAATAACAGTTGAGCTCATGCTCCCGGATAAAGAGGCCCAGGTAGTGATAGATGGACAGTATTTTAGAAATATTGCTGCAAGTGATACGATCAAGATCGAAAAGGCATCTATTCCGGCCCGTTTTGTACATATCAAGGATGATAATATCTACGATAAGGTGAAGAAAAAACTTCGTCAATAAAACTTCTGCATTTAAGTTATTATATGACATAGAGCATATAGGTAATAATATGAAAATCGTGATCTCGATCGGCGGGTCAGTGTTGATCAGCAGTTCGGACCATAAAAAGATTCGGTCCTTTGCTGATAGCATTCAAGAACTTGCAAAAGAACATACTGTTTATGTAATAGTAGGCGGAGGCTGGATCGCCAGGGAATACATATCAACAGCCAGATCCCTGGGTGCCAATGAAGCAGAATGTGATTGTTTGGGNNNGACAAGTTATCAAGACGCGAGAAAAGCGGCATTATCAGGTAAGATCATTGTGATGGGGGGTTTGATACCTGGCCAGACCACTGATGCGGTTTCTGCCGTACTGGCTGAATATGAAGGGGCTGATCTTCTCATCAATGCTACTTCAGTGGATGGTGTATACTCTGCTGATCCCAGACACAATAAGGATGCGAAAAAGTTCACTACTATGACTGCTTCCCAGTTGGTTGATATTGTAACAAAGATAGATATTTCGGCAGGTTCGAACTCACCTATTGATCTGCTTGCTGCCAAGATCATTCAGCGTTGTGGTATCAGAACGATTGTGATCGACGGTCATGATCCTAATAACATTATTGATGCTGTGGAAGGACGAAATAACGGGACATTGATCGAATGAACTTCGGATTTGATACTAAGAGGATCAGTTTATCGTCTACTGCAGCCAATGCGGCCACAAGATCATTTGATTGGGTCTATGGTCTTGAGGATATGGGATTTACCGGATGGGAGATCGTTTGTGAGGGAAATCAAGCTCTAAGTAAGAATAATATGCCTGATGTATTAAAAATCATCGAAACCACAGATCTCACACTTACTATCCACCTTCCTTTTTCTGATCTGAATCTTGCCAGTCTTAATGACCCTATATGGAATGAGACTATCAGGCAAATGAAAGATTATATTGAGATGGCATCACCATTTGCAAGGCTTGTAGTAGTACATCCGGGTCATCTTTCACCTCTTGGTATGCAGTTACCTGATATGGCATGGCAGAGGAACATTGAAGGACTTAGAGAATTATGCGATCATGCCGCGCAGTATAATATGACCATTGGTGTGGAGAATATGGTCAATATGCATTTTATTTTTGGCAAACACGCAGAGGAAATGCTTGGAATGATCGAATCAGTTGACAGGGATAATCTTGGTCTGACCTTTGATGTGGGACATGCTAATACTAATAAGGCTGTGGATATATTTATTGAGAAATGTATAGATAAGATTGTGCATGTGCACCTCCATGATAATAACGGGATACGGGATGATCATTTTCCGGCTGGAAAAGGTAAGATCAACTGGACAAAGGTTATTGATAGGTTAAGCAGACTTGATGTGCAGTTTGTATTGGAAGCGCGTAGCATTGATGATGGTAAAGCCAGTATTGATTTTCTTAGATCAAGAGTAATAAAATGACTAAAAGACACCAATCAAACGATATACCTGCAGCCGTATGGCCAGGACAGGACTTGCTTAATGGTAAACCTGTCAGATCACTCACTATAATCTTTCGTACTATCGGATGTTACTGGACCGGATGTACAATGTGTGGATTTTACAATGAGAGTGCAATAACACCACCTACACGGGATGATCTATTATCTCAACTTGAATATGCTATCGGAAGAATGGGAGATCAGACAAATCTTTTTAAGATTTTCACATCAGGTAGTTTTTTTGATAACAGGGAGATATCCCTTTCTACAAGAAACCTGATACTTGAACGTATTGCCAGTACAGGTACTATAAAAAAGATAGTAGCTGAAACACGTCCCGAATTTATTAATAAGGACACTCTTTCCAGTGCCCTTGGAATACTTGAAAAATATAATGTAAAGCTTGAGATTGCTATGGGGCTTGAAACCAGCAATGATGTTATCAGGGATGAATGTATCAATAAAGGATTCATTTTCACTGATTTTATTAAAGCTTCCGTTATAGCCAGTGAGATTGGAGTATCTACTAAAGCATACTTATTATTAAAGCCGCCATTGTTATCTGAAAAAACAGCTATAAATGATATGCTGGCATCTATCATAGATACCACGCCCTATTCCTCAACGATCTCACTGAATCTTTGCAATGTACAACGGGCTACGACGGTAGAACGGCTTTTTAATAAAAAGGATTACCGTCCCCCATGGCTATGGAGTGCGGTGTTTATTTTAAGCCAGGCAAAACAGATGTTTCCTGAAGTAACATTTATGTCTGACCCGGTTGGTGCAGGTGCGAAGCGAGGCCCGCATAACTGCAGAAAGTGTGATAAAATAGTAGCTCAATCACTTCGTGATTTTTCTATAACCCAGGATAGAAGTATATTATCCAGTGTAGACTGTGACTGTTATTATCTATGGGAGAAAGTGATTGAACTTGAAGATTTTGTTTATGTTCCTTATTAGATCAGGAACTTGATCAGGTCTTTACTAAGACGTGTTTCCTTTTCCAGACGGGAACGTATATCATCATCTGATGCTCCATCTGTCCTAAGTTCATCAATCCGCTCAAATATCTGGGGCTTTATTTCATAATATTCATTGATATCCTTTCTATGACCCCAGACATCTCCTTTCAGTAGAGCGACATTCTGCATCTCCAGAAACATTTCTGTTGATCTGGATAGTGTCTTTTTATAAGAACTGGGTACGTGTATAGCTTTTAAACTGGGACACGTCTGAACAAGGATAAAGATATCCTTATTTGATGGCCGAAAAGCCATGTGCACTATCTCTTCACCATTTCCAAGCGTATTTATTTCTTCTTTAGAACTAACAACTCTAATTTTCATAATATTTACCTGCATTTTTGTTAAATTTCATTAAATGTTTTTTAAATAATTAATATTATTTAAGAGGTTAATATTGTTTAAATATTAGTATATATATAAATATCTTTCCCTTTCAAATAAAAACTGGAATGTGTCTATTGAATAAAATCTTCCGTTCGGTCGAATTTTATTGACTGAGGCTCT
>MZXQ01000266.1:6095-6220 GCA_002926195.1 Candidatus Methanomarinus sp. HR1
AATCTCGTCAACTAATAAAGGTGGAAATAAAATGAAAAAACATTTAAAGATAATTACTATATTATTACTAATAGTACTGATCGGATTATCAGGATGTACTGAAAAAACAACTAATGAGACATCCG
>MZXQ01000265.1 GCA_002926195.1 Candidatus Methanomarinus sp. HR1
CTGATATTCCATTAATTTTATAAAAATTTCAAATTGTAGGGGGGAAACCGAAACAATCACTGAATTACATCATTATTAACTGCCTGGTAATATAAAATATCAGATCACCGAAAAATATTGCCATATAAAAACCCAGTGTTATCGGGATTATAAAAGGCATACCAGGCGTGACCCATACATATCTGTCCATCAGGTCGTTATGTGCAAAAGTTTCAAGTTCTTTTACTATGTCTTCCTTGATATCCACACCGCCCCGTTTGAATCTGGTTTGTAAAACACCATCTACTAAAAAGCGCTCGTGTATCAATTTGATATGTCTACCCTGCAGTTTTGAAATATCAGTCTTATATCCTACAAATAGATATGCAGGGTCTTTTATTATCTCGTGTGGCTTAAGTGCAATTAGATTATAAAAAAAAAGGCCCAAAGGTACTACAATAGTCAGCAGGACAGCATTTCCAAATACAGTAAAGGCGAATAGGTTGATCAAAGGAATTCCCATAAGTGGATATTCCACACCAAAGAGCTCTATTTGGGGATAAACTGGTATAATGATCGCTAATACTATCAGGCATTTGGCATCCGCTCCTCCGAAGGTTCCGAATTGAAAAAGGATATAAACAAAAATAAATATAATACCTGCGCTGAGCACCAATCTGAGAAGGGCAGGCATACCTGTGTTAATAATATCATAAACGACAAACAAACCTCCTCCGATCAACATCACTTTCCATACCTGGTTTGATACTCTCCTGATCTTCAGATCAGTATAGCATGAATATAAAAGGAATGGTGTACAATAAAGAATTTTCAATAGTTCGATATCAATCATAGGACCTCCCCTCTATGCTAATATATTATATCTATATCAATATCTTAATTTTATCCGGATTTACATTTCAATAACATCTATTATACGCATCAGGGGATAGTTTAAAGTTAAATCGAATTTCAAAGCAACCTTAGCGATCACATCACCAAATACAATACTTGCTTCCACATCCAGCATTGCCCCTTCCAGTTCACAATATCCGAATACATCCCCTATCCTTTCTACGAGCATATCCCGATCGATCCGTACAGAGATCTCTTTCACATACGGCTGGACCGATATGCTTTTACTAATAGCTTGCTCGAGACTATCTACTGTATCCGGATTTACCGGTGCCCCCACAAACTGGTGATATAGAGCACCCAGCTTGATGCCTGCCTCAAATAGTGCATTATCTCTTTGGGTTATCATATGTTATCATTCATATTATACTAATTATACTATTAATACCTATATACAAGAACAAAATCCCAAATTGATAAGTTATATTTGAGACAGTGATGGAGCAATTACCATAAGGACCAATGATGCCAGCATGACTATTGCAAAACCTGTAGCGACCTTTCCTGCTATTTCACCCATTCGTTTTCCATCACCGAATAAGCGCTCTAAAATAGAATGGACTGAATCTCTTAATACATGTCCTCCATCTAAAGGTAACATAGGCAGACAGTTAAACAGTCCTACATAGAAGTTCATCCACATGATCCAGAGCAGGGAATTTGCTACCCAGAATACTCCCTTACCAAAATATGCAGCAAGACCAATAGGTTCATAAAACATCATAATTGTACTACTAAATCCCTGGAAGCTTCCGATGAAAGGATTTGGAAACGGGAGAACTAACAGAATGATCCAGCCATATATTCCAGTCATAAGAGATGGTATCATCTGTAAGAAACTCAATAGTTCCTTTGCATGATATTCTCCTACATACATGCCTAATGGTCTACATATGGCCACATTTGAAAAACCCGTAATACCAATAAATCCCTTTTCCTCATCCGTGGGATTCTCATTTAGAATAATAGTATAATTGAAATCCTCATTAGCAAAAAGAGCATAAATTACAATCTTCTGGTCAGGAGTGGTATTAGTCATGAAATTAAAAAATGCCTGCATATCTGAGATTGTAGTATTATCAATTCTGGTAATTATCATACCATCTATGAGTCCTGCTGATTTTGCAGGTGTATCAGATATGACCTCATCGAACCTGACACCACTGATAGTATCTTTGAGCTCAGGGTCGCTTTGAAGAACTACTTCCTGCATTGTACTGTCTTTTTTTATTTGCATCCTGACAGTTTCACCAGGAGTCAAAGAGTTCATACAATCAAAGAATGCCGAAACATTCTCTATTGGTTCATCATTTATTTTGATAATAAGTGTAAGATTTGTTATTCCGGCAATATCAGCAGGTGATCCGGGTTCGATTTCTGTGATCAGTACATTACTTACAGGTGCAATTGATCCGATTACTATAAAGAACAGTATAAAAGCAATAAACGCTGTGACAAAATTAGCCATTACACCAGCAGATAATATTCTGACTCTCTGTCTGCGGTTGGCAATTGGCTGCTGAGGTTCTTTTTCTTGTTTTAATTCATTCTCTATTTTTTCTATTGCATTTTCCTGTTTTTCAAATAACTGATCTTCATCAGGTTCAGCAAAAGCCCCTATTGGGATCAATACAAGTATTAACCCCATGGATTTAACTCTGATATCTTCTACTCTGCATAGTATGGCATGAGAGAACTCATGAACCACCAAAGTAACGATCAGTGCGATTAAACCCCATACAAAGGGTATGAAATCATTGATGCCAGGAATTAAAAATAGATTCTTGAGTTTATTTAATTCAGTGGGTGGCGGCAAAGTCTCTTTATGCAGGGAGATCATTGTAGAAATATCAAAAATGATTATCATGATGAACATTATCAGCATACCAATTATCATTAATATGATGCCAATATCAGCAAATAATCTCCAGAAACTTTTAATTTTTGCGATCCAATTAAGGAAATCCTGACCCCGGGTAGTACGTATCATTAACAATGGACCGTGGCTGGTAATATTAAATCGCTCAAGAATACCTTTTTTTTTTAATATAATTATTAATTGCCAGTAGACTGCAAAAATTAATAGGTATATCCAGTAAGTTTCAATAAATGATAACAAAGGATTGGTAAAGTTCAAATATTTGGGTCTCCGTATACTGGCTTATAGAAAGGATCATATGGTCTTTTTGGTACTAATTAATAGATACTCTATTATATAT
>MZXQ01000060.1 GCA_002926195.1 Candidatus Methanomarinus sp. HR1
TAATCGTCAAGCAAAATCCGTTAATCGTAAAGTAAAAGGAAAATATGGTGAAGAATGATGGCATTTCCAATGTTTATACATAGCTTTATGATCGAAATGACTCTACCAAATCCACCAAGCAATTCTACCCGAAAATACCGCCGACGGCTAAAGGTAAGGATTTCTTGGCTATAGAGGCAGGAGGATGTGGAATGAGCGCATATTCTAATGGTCGTGCTGTGACCGATGAATGCCTGCAAATTCATCACAAGCCTTGTGATGTCTCTGTGCTCTCTGTGACCTCTGTGGCAATCATATAGAGTTCCAAATTACACCTGTGGAGTAGTATAATATGGTATAGATTATGAAATTGAAAGTAAAAGATATAAAATGACAGAGATGACAAAAATGACAAGCAATCCATTTCATTTCATTGCATTGCAGCCTTAAAAATCGCCTATAAAAGCAACTCTACACGCCTCGCCACTCACGAAACGCAAGAGCATGTGGCGTATGATGAGGTGCTGAATAACAAGGCGCTGGGTTTTATTAAGATTGATTTGGATGATGATTATTTGATGATTTATAATAAGCAGAAATTGTGAGATATGGGACAAGAAATAAATAAATACGGTGAGCAATGATGGCATTACCTATAAATGTTAAACAGTTAATCGAGGGCAACTTGATTGAGTCTGAACGGATTGAATTAAAAAAAGGTTTTAACCCAGAAGCAATTCTTCATTCAATGTGCGCTTTTGCTAATGATTTTAACAACTGGGGTGGAGGATATATTTTATTGGGTGTGTCAGATAATCACGACATAATTGGCCTGGAAGAAAAGCAGGTTGACAGCATTATGAAACAACTCCTAAATTTATCGAACAAAGTACAATACCCCTATTTTCCGATCATTGAGCCTGTCAGGCATTCAGGTAAAATGGTTATTGTTTTATATTGTCCAGGAGGGCCTGCACGACCATATAAAGCACCAAAATCACTGGGCAAGAGATCCGAATACATGTATTATATCAGACATTCATCAGCAACAGTTATTGCAAACACAGAAGAGGAAAAAGAATTAATAGGGATGTCCAATCAAATCCCGTATGATGACCGGATAAACCCTCATGCATCTATTGAAGACCTTGACTTACAATTGATGAAAGTTTTTTTACGTGATATAAATTCAAATTTAAACCCCAATACTTTGAGTTTTGAAGATCTATGCAGAAGCCTGAATATTGTTGACGGTCCAAAAGAATATTTGAAACCTAAAAATGTCGGGCTTTTGATGTTTTCGCAAAATCCTGAAAAATATATTAAGACTCCATGGATTGAAGTAACTGTTTTTCATGACAGGGTGGGCGATAAATTCGAAGAAGAAAAGTTTGAAGGGCCTATTTCATCTCAAATAAAAATGGCATTGCAGTATATAAGAAATGCTGCTATTCGCGAAAGAGTCCAAAAAGTAGACACACAGGCAGAAGCAATACGATTTTTCACATATCCTTATACTTCAATAGAAGAATCGCTGGTAAATGCAGTATATCACAAGAGCTACGAGATTGATGCACCAGTTGAAGTCAGGATCGAGCTTGACAGAATCGATATAATAAGCTATCCCGGTCCTCTTCCTCCATTAAATAAAGATAATATTAATGATGAGATTGTAATATCAAAACGATACCGAAATCGACGAATTGGAGATTTTTTAAAAGAGTTAAGATTGACTGAAGGTAAAAATACCGGTTTTAGAAAAATAAGGGCTGCGATGAAATACAATGGCTCGCCAAAACCAGTTTTTATTACTGATGAAGAGCGGGTGCAGTTTATCACGCGATTATTGATACATCCGGATTTTGAAAATGAGCCGATAACTGAGCCACTAAATGAACCACTAAATGAGCCACTAAAAAGTGATCAAATTTTTGAATTCATTAAATTGAATCCGAACTGCAAGAGAAAGGATATAGAAAAAAATACGAAAATCCCTCTTGGTACATTAAAACGATATTTACAGGAATTAATAGGGGATGGCAAAATCAAAAAGGAAGGCTCTGATAAAACAGGCGGATATGTAATTTTAGGTGAATAGGATGGATTATTTACCGAATAATATAGAAGATGGATATGAGTATGCTGTTACTATTGTAAGAAAAAATGTCTCGGATGAAAAGGATCGAAGAGATCAAAAAGGGGAAACATATTCACATAGCAGTTACTTCAAAAGTGCTCAGTGTAGAATAGATTACAATACAGTAGCAGGGATATCTGAAAACTATGATCATATTGAGAAACTGATCTACAAACGAATTTGAGTATAGTCGAAAATCCAAATAGATACACCATTTCAAATCAAAATCATGAACCTACAATGGCTCGTCGAAGGTAAAGAACTTACCAGTCGGCAATGTAAAGCAGAATTCGGTGTCATCCGTGCTGTTACAGCAATAGATTTCGGGAAACTAGTTGAAATGGGATTAGCTGAAAACTGGGAGCTGGACGCTCTACCCGATACCGCCTAAAAGAGCTGGTCTAATCGTCAAGTAATCGTCAAGCAAAATCCGTTAATCGTAAAGTAAAAGGAAAATATGGTGAAGAA
>MZXQ01000264.1:0-3179 GCA_002926195.1 Candidatus Methanomarinus sp. HR1
AAAAGATGAAAAGATTTCAATTGCCCTGGAACAACTCAACGAGCTTTTCCCGGATGTGATTTTAAAAGGTGGTACTGCATTGAATAGAGTATATCTGGCAAAATTGGAAGTCTGTAGATTTTCAGAGGATATAGATCTTGATTTTCTTTCAAATAAGAGTCTGGATGAAAAGATAACTTCAATTAAAGAAAGAGTCGAAAAAATTAAAAATTTTGATGTGAAAGGACCAAAAATCCTTCATAGAACTCTTAGATTCGATTGCTATTATATTAACGAATTTAATGATAAAGATCGAATAAGAATTGAGTTTTATCTCACAAGAACTGAATTTTTACATAGCGAAAATGTACTGATACAATCTCCATTCATCCAAACACATCCAACAATTTTTAACGTATATTCATTAGAAGACCTAATGGCAAGAAAATTCGTTGCTCTATATAATAGAATGGAAGGAAAAGATATTTATGATATATTTTATTGCCTGGATATGGATTTTCATAGAGAAANNATTATTCGAGACACTAAATATAATGCTTGATTTCTACCGGATAGAACGTTCGTCTTTTTTAAATCTCCTTCTATTAAAATTACAAAACGCAAAAAAAAATAGCTATTATATAGGAAATTCAGCCAATCATTTTTTACCAAGAAACCTGAGGCCTGAATGGAAAATTTTTATTGATACATTAATTCTGAAAATAGAAAGGAAACTAATTGAGAATAAAATCCATTTTTAGGTAGGACCTTCCGGTTTCAATGCAGAAATGATCAGGCAAGGGAAGAAGGTGATATCAATTGACCCAATTTAAAAATAAAATTGTTTTAATCACAGGTGCAAGTAGAGGTATTGGTGCAGAAACTGCAAAGTTATTTGCAAAAGAAGGCGCAACAGTAATTATTAACTATCTCTCAGATGAAATGTCTGCAAAATCTGTATTAAATGAAATAAACAATAACGGCATGCTTATTCAAGCAGACATTAGCAAACAAGACGAAATTAACAGCATGTTTGAACAGGTATCTGAAAAATACGAAAAACTGGATATTTTAGTAAATAACGCAGGTATAGTTTCCGTAAAACCTTTTTTGGAACTTACTCTGGAAGAGTGGAATAAAACTTATGCTGTAAATATCACGGGAATGTTTTTGTGTTCTCAAAAAGCTATTAAATTAATGAAAGATGGCGGCTCAATTGTTAATATATCCTCAATAAGAGGATTATTCGATCAAGGGAGAGCGCCAATTACAGATTATTCAACTTCTAAAGCAGCCGTTATCAGTTTTACTAAAACATTGGCAAAAGAAGTTGCGCCTAAAATTCGTGTAAATACTGTTGCGCCTGGAATGACAAAAACTGATAATGCAAAATCAATACCCAGGGTATCAATAGAAAAATTTAAAGAAGATAGCTATTTGAAAAGACTTATTGAACCAAAGGAGGTAGCACACACAATTTTATTTTTAAGCTCTGATGAAGCAAGTGCTATTACAGGGGCATTATTGATAGTGGATGGAGGACAAAGCCTGAGTTAACAGGTCAATAAACTCAAGGGAGCGCTGCGCTTTCGCTCCTGTCATAGGTCACCCTCGTTTAACAAGGTATATGAGGCTACTGCCTTGGGCANNCGCATCGCTAAATGGAGTTTAAAAGAATCAAGATTATGACACAAGAAATAAATGAATAATATTTTTTGAATTGTTAACATGAAAATATATAACCTATACACAAGGACAATGTCAAAATTATGGGATATTTAGTATATATTATTAGGTTTGAAGTATTAAAGAGTTTTACTTTTTGTCAAAAGAGGTAATATATATGAAAAAAATAGTAGGAAATATAATAAGCATATTGCTTATTATTATATGCAGTACGGTTTTATCTGCTGCGGAGCAAAATGAATTTACAGATTCAGCAAAACATGTAATAAATCCAAATCTACTGGATTTTACACAAAGTGGGCATTTTGAGACAGATTACGGATCATACATTACTTTAGAATGGTGGTATCTGAACGGAGAGGCTACTTCTCTTGATGGTGAAAATATCGCCTTTTTTTTTGTTGTAGCACATCAGGAATCTCCTGTTTTTACCAGTGAGAGTGGAATACAACGTTCTCATCTACTTACCTTTTGTAACATATTTTATGAGGATGGTACATCAACTTTCAAGTACAATGATACTTATGTTCCACAACTCATTGTTGATCATTTNNCCGGATATTTTTTAAATTATCAATTTGATGAGTTAAATGCCGAACTTGTCTTCTTGCCAAAAGGAGAAAAGACTGTGGACCAGGCTGATCAGCCTCTTAATTTTATAACATATGAAAATTCATGTGGACATTTGGAAGGCTCGATTTTTATAAATGATACAGAATACATTGTTACTAATCATGATGGATATATGGATCAGATGATCCCCAGTAGCGAAACATTCTGGACAAACGATATGCATGGGTGGAGCTGGACTGAAGTGACAGCAGGAGAATACCAGGCAGTTATATATGCTATTAGGAGTCCGATTGATGGTTACGAAAAATATTCATATAAACAAATAACATTACTCAATAAGCGTGATGGAAAAGTTATTGCAGAATATTCTGGTGATGACGTAACGATTACTCAAACTGACTGGATAAACGAGTCGTACTATCAAATGAAAAGGCCTGGAAAGGTTGTATATTCGGCTTCTGATCTGGAGGTTACAGTAGAGGCACAAAATGTTGTCTGTTTCAATTCAATCGTTGGTGATCAGAGTGTATTTGTTGATTTTATGGCATATCAACCAGAAAATGCAAAAATAGAATATAACGGAAACATGAAACGCGGTAGTGCATTCAATGAATATCTGGTTTCTAGCTGGGGCGTTATTTCTGTGAGTCAGGATTAAGGGGTTCTGTGAAAAAAAACCACCGATAACAAAGAGGAATGTAAATATGAAAGATGCCAGAGATTGTATAAATATGACAGAAATTAGAACTGCTATTGATATCATCGACAATCAAATTGTTGAATTAATTGCCAGTCGTTCAAAATATGTAAAAGAGGCTGCAAAGTTTAAAAAGGATGAAAAAGCTGTAACAGATTCAAATAGAGTACAAAAAGTTATTAATTCCAAAAAAGAATTAGCAGAAAAGTATGGTGCATCTCCTGAATTAATTGAGAAAATATAT
>MZXQ01000264.1:3231-3416 GCA_002926195.1 Candidatus Methanomarinus sp. HR1
TGCTGGCTGAGTAATCCCAAGTTTATTAGCCATATCACTAACGCCAAGGCCACTCTCTATTTTAGACACCAACATTCTTATTATTCTAAGTCGTGTAGGATCACCCCAAGCCTTGAAAACTTCAGACATTTCCATTACAATATTAACAAGGACGCTCCTCATCCCGGCAGTTCAATCGATTTCAA
>MZXQ01000263.1:0-2649 GCA_002926195.1 Candidatus Methanomarinus sp. HR1
GCTGGAGAACGGGGCAAGATGGTTGAAAATTGGAATCAATATGCAAGAAATATTACAACTTAGGGGCCGTAAATTTAAAGGTCTATCAGATAAATACCATATTTATGGCTCATATATCAAAAGATAAGAAAGCCACCCTAATATCCATAGGAGTCACGGCATTTTTAGCAATCATAAAATATATTGCAGGTGTTCTTTCCGGAAGTATTGCATTGGTCGCTGATGCACTCCACTCGACTACGGATGTAATAAGTTCCTTTGGAGTCCTCATAGGCCTTAAGATCTCAGACCGTAAACCCACTGACTCATTTCCCTATGGATTTCACAAAGCAGAGAATATAGTAAGTCTATTCCTTGCACTTTTAATCTTATATGCCGGATACAATATAATTTCCACATCATTTGAGGAACTCAATAATATAAAAGTCCTGACAAATGTTCCAACTGCAATCTTTATTGCATTGGTATCCTTATTATTCACTTTTTTGCTTAGTAATTACAAACTTAAGGTAGGAAAAGAGATGAATTCACCCAGCTTAATTGCTGATGGAATGCATACAAGAGCTGATACTTATACCTCTGCAGCCGTACTCATCGGAATACTCGGAAGTTATTCCGGAATCTATTTCTTTGATCCTCTGGCAGGGATCCTGGTATCGGTATTTATCTTCAGATCAGGATTTGAGATATTAAAAGATTCAATAAAGGTCCTTCTTGATGCATCCATTGAGTATGAACACCTGGATAGGATCAGGGAAATTATCTCAAGGATGAATGGAGTTAACAAAATTAATTCTCTAAAAGCAAGAAGTTCAGGCAAATTTATTTTTATTGAACTGGAGATAGAAACAAATCTTAAGAACCTTGAAAAGGCACATCAATTGAGTGATACAATTGAAAATAAAATAAAATCAGAGATAAAAAATGTAGACAGAGTTATTATTCATATTGATCCTGAGCAAAAAGACTTTAAAAGATATGCTGTTCCCTGCATTGAAAATATTGGAATTAAATCCAGGATATCCTCTCATTTCGGAGAGGCAGAATACTTCTGTATTTTTGATTTACAGACAGATAACAACACGTTATTGGAGATAAGATTTATAAAGAACCCATTTATAACATTAGAGAAAAGAAAAGGCCTTAAAGCTGCGCAACTTCTGGTTGGCTATAAATTAGATAAACTGATTACCAAAGAAAGTATTGCACAAAAAAGTCCATTCTATGTCATGGATGATGCTTGTGTTGAATCTGAAGTGACTGATTTTGATACTATTGAAATGATCATACAAGATCAATTATCCAGTTTGCCCATACCTTCTCTCTGATCACTATATTGTCCTTTTTGCCCCCTTAACATCAAGACGTGGCGGATCTATCATCCCCACTATACCAACAAAATTCATGAGATTACATGTCAGGAATTTACCTGTGATATTATATCTGCAATACTATTCATTACACACCCGGGCCTGATACCCGATGATTCGATATCTTTTATCCCTGATGCTCCTGTAAGTACCAGTATAGTATGCATTCCAAGTGTTAATCCGGCGAGGATATCAGTTTCAAGCCTGTCACCTACCATTATACAATCTTCACTCTTGAGTGAGTATTTACTAAGCAGTACATCCATAATTGGTTTATGTGGTTTTCCGATCACTTCAGGTTCGATACCGGAAGCAGTTTTTAATGCACTTACCATACTCCCTGCTCCTGGTAAAAAACCATTTTCAACAGGCAGCATAGCATCAGTATTAGTGGCAATAAACTTTGCACCGTTTATAATGTTGTCAAGACCTAAGGTCAATTTCTGATATGTAAACTCTCTGTCCAGACCCACTACTACAAAGTCTACATCCTGCTTTGCAATGGTATGACCTGCTTCCTCAAGCTCGAACACCAGACCCTGCCCCCCAATAGGAAAGATGGTACTGGGACCATAATGTTCCTTAATATGGACAGATGCGGCATAAGCTGAAGATATCACATCCCCGGCACTGCAACAGATGTCCATATCATTCAGCTTAAGCGCAATAGAATCCCTTGAGAGGGTAGCATTATTGGTCATAAATATTACACGGCTGCCTGAAGCCCTTATATATTCAATGGTTTTACCAGATCCGGAAATAACCTTATTTCCGTGATAAACTACACCGTCAAGGTCAAAAATATATGCAGCCGGCCTATTCATGAAAGTAATACCTTTTTTCTATTTCAGGATCAATATACGGTTAATGGCTGTAACAAGAGCCTCGACTGATGCCATCACAATATCTTCATGAGTTGCTCTTGCGCTCACAATCCGTCCCTTCTCATCCTCAACTCCTATCATGACCTCTGCCAGGGCATCTGAACCACCTGATATTGCCTCGATCTTGAAATCTTTCAATTTCATGGTCATGTGGCCGTTTATAATGCTCTGGACAGCATTCAATGCCGCATCTACAGGTCCTACACCTACACAGGCACTTATCTTCTCCTCACCCCATACATTAGCTTTTACTGAAGCAGTAGGAGTGATAATATTCCCCGTCATTACAGAAACTTCTATCAAATTTACGGGACGTATTGCCTTTTTCACTTTACCCATTACTGATTCTGCAATAGAGAACAGATCTGCATCTGTAATTGCTTTACCTTTATTAC
>MZXQ01000263.1:2667-3412 GCA_002926195.1 Candidatus Methanomarinus sp. HR1
TGCCCGCATGTTTACCAAGTACGATCCGACGCTTATGGCCTACCATTTCAGGGGTCATGATCCCGGGTTCAAATGTATCGGTCCTGGTAAGTACTCCATGAGTATGGATGCCGCTTTCGTGAGCAAATGCATTATCGCCTACAATAGGCATTATGGTTGAAATACTGACACCAGTATAGCGCTCTATTAACTGTGCAGTTTCTAACAGGTATTCAGTCTTGATATTTGTCTTTGCCCCGTAGATGCTGTGAAGGCTCATCACAGTCTGTGCAAGATCAGCATTGCCTGCTCTCTCACCCAGTCCGTTTATTGTTACCTGTACCTGATCACCGCCTCCTTCCACTGCTGCCAGGCTGTTGGCTACTGCCAGTCCGAAGTCATTATGGCAGTGCACATCAATAAGAACGGATATCTCATTTCTGATATCAGATATAAGGGCCTTCATACCAGAGGGTATGATAACACCTACTGTATCAGGGATATTGACAATATCACATCCGACATCCTGGACAGCTTTATTGATCATAATAAGGTAGTCAAAATCCGTTCTGGTAGCATCCATGGCACTGAACATACATCTTATACCGTGGTCTTTGATGTATTCAACTGCTTTTACTGCCATCTCTACTACTTCTTCCCTGGTTTTTTTAATGGTATGGATGCGCTGAATATCAGATGTAGGTATGAAAGTATGTATCAGATCAACATCACATTCCAGACAGGCATCCAGATCTGATTGTATTGA
>MZXQ01000263.1:3528-5662 GCA_002926195.1 Candidatus Methanomarinus sp. HR1
GTGGTATCAAAAATAGTTATATGTTTGTTACGTATCGATTCAGTAATATAGAAAACGATCCCTCGCTTTATTCTCTTTCATGGTATAAAACCTCATATGTCGATGTGTTTAATATTATAAAAGGATTGTCCTATTATTCTTCTTAAATAGTATATCAGGTATAACTTTATATATCGAAAATGCTCACTCCATTCACATTTTCTAATCTTCAATTCCTCCGGAATGTCAGATGAAGATTCTACGAATCTTTTAATCTTCAGCTCATTTTGAGCTTCAGTCAATAAAATCCGAGCGTTAGCGAGGATTTTATTCTTACTTTCACTCTGCTCTTAGATTTAATTTATAACTATAGTATTACAATAATAAATCGAGGTGATACGTTATGGAAGATGAGTTATGGAATGGGCTTGTAAAACGAGCTACAGAGCATCAGCATATCAACCGCCGGAGTCAGTTCAGCAGACGGTTCAATAACATAAGAACATCTATTAAATTCCAATAGGTGCGATCTGGTTTGTAGTTATCGATATCTATTTTAATTAATGGATCTTACTTTAGAACATGGAAAGAGCTGACAATGGAACAGTTGATAATAGCGATAGTAGTAATGACAATGATACTGCAAATTCCAGTGAAAAGCTCTTAGTACTCCCTCTGGGCAAGGAATCCAAGAAGATAACCCAGGTCATTACCAACGACACAGCCAGGCAGATAATTGAATTATTGGCTGAGGACTCTATGAGCGCATCTGATATTGCTACTCAACTGGATGTTCCGTTGACCACTATTAAATATAATCTGGAAAACTTAGTTGATGTCGGCCTGATAAAGATCGAACGAATAAAATATAGTGAAAAAGGTAGGCAGGTCAAAGTATATGCCCCGATACGCAAGCTTATTGTCTTGGTACCTGGAAAAACAGATAGTACCACTGTTATGGATGTACTGAAGAAATATCTTGGATTAATATTTGCTGCTGTGTTTGCATCGGGTCTGGTTGAAATGATAACCAAATCAGACGGAATTGCTAATAGCANNTTCATTAACTGATCATTCATCCAATATATCAGAATCGATTGGAGAAATACCAGTAGAAGCACCAACATCTATTCCTGAAACTGCACAGAAGCTGGCTGAAACATCCACACAGCCTATCATTGATTCCATAGAAGGAGAATCAGTTCGAATAGCTGTTGATCCTGGTTTAACACAACACCTTGGGTTGTGGTTTTTATTTGGATCGTTATTTATAATCACTCTAATAATTATAATTGATTATTACCGGATTAAGAAATAAACAATTACCTTTAATATATCTTATTACCTATTCGTAATTGTATAGCTATACTTACATTACCGGGATAAATGATATGAGAATTGCACTAAAATTAGCATATATTGGTACGAAATATAATGGATTCCAGATTCAGCCAAATGTTCCTACTGTAGAAAAAGAACTCTTAAGGGCACTTACTGAGCTTGATATTATTCAAGACCCTAAAAGTTCAGGATATATAGGTTCGGGTAGAACAGATACTGGTGTACATGCTCTTGGACAGGTAGTGGCTTTTAACACTAATAATATACCAATGGCCGTACCCAGGGTGATCAATGATAAACTCCCTCCATCTATCTGGGTTTGGTCTTCATCTGAAGTTCCTGATGATTTTGATCCGAGACGAGATGCTATCAGCAGGGAATATAGATATTTTATTTGTGGGGAATGCTTTAATATTGCATTGATGCGAAGTGCATCAAGGCTCCTTAAAGGCACTCATGATTTTTCAAACTTTGCAGCAATAAATAGTGATAAATCCACTTTACGGACTATTAAGCGGATCGATATCAGACTGGCTGGCAGATTCATTACACTTGACATTAAAGCTAACAGTTTTTTATGGCATATGGTGCGCAAGATCGTTACTGCTCTACGGATGATCGGAGATGAAAGAAGAGATGTGGAATGGTTAGAACGCATGCTTCATCCCAAAGAATTTGAAGAAGGACTTGAACCGGCACCTGGATATGGTCTGCTTTTAAAAAATGTTGAATATGACATCAAAATCCCATGGGAAGATGATGAATATTCAAAAAGAGTCTCTGCTGATAATTTTTTTCAACAATTTATGTGGCA
>MZXQ01000263.1:5711-5839 GCA_002926195.1 Candidatus Methanomarinus sp. HR1
GGTGCTGAAGTAACAGGTGCTCTGGAAGCTGAGGAGATTGATTTTTTAATTCATCGTCAATTTGACCAGCTTTTGATCATAGAAACTCGTAAGTCTAATATACCTTTAATGGATGTACTTGCAAAGCG
>MZXQ01000263.1:5854-6523 GCA_002926195.1 Candidatus Methanomarinus sp. HR1
AGATATTATTAAAATGGTTGAAAGCGTGGAAATAGACCACGCCAGATCACTTACATATAGAATAAGAACTAAGAAAATAAAGCGTAAGAACCAAATCTCTTCAGAGGTCTTAGAACGATATATTGGAAAAATATTTTTTGATAATGGATATAAGGCTGATCTTAAGGATCCTGATGTACAGTATAGAATTGTTCTAAGTGACGGGAAATGTATCTTTGGAAAAACATTAGGATCTATTGACCGCAGTGCATTCGAGCACCGTAATCCTTCTAATAAACCGTTCTTTTATCCTGGCGTGGTCATGCCCAGACTGGCAAGGGCTATGGTAAATATTGCCCGTACTAAATGTGGGAGTATTGTACTTGATCCTTACTGTGGTACTGGAGGGATATTAGTAGAGGCAGGTCTTATCGGAGCTGTAACACTGGGCTGTGATATACAAAAAAAGATCATCATGGGGGGACAAATGAATCTTGATTATTATTCTGTCGACTATTCCATCTTCTTACAGGATGCAGGAAACATGGCATTGAGGAATGAGTGTGTTGATTGTATTGTAACTGATCCTCCGTATGGAAGATCTGCAATAATTTGGGCACAATCTCTTGATCATCTTATGAGATATTCCTTAAAAGAGATGTATAGAGTATTGCGGCCTGGAGGAAAAGC
>MZXQ01000263.1:6752-6947 GCA_002926195.1 Candidatus Methanomarinus sp. HR1
TTATTATCATTGCAGCATTACCGACAATAACAGTCCATGCTGCTGATAATACACAAAATGGCACGAATATAAACGTACAGTTTGAAAATGAAGGTATTAATATCATTTTTGATGAAGTTACTAAAAGCGGTAATACATCAGTAGATACTTCATCAACAGGTCCGGATCTGCTTTATGGATATGATCTGGTGGGAG
>MZXQ01000262.1 GCA_002926195.1 Candidatus Methanomarinus sp. HR1
AATATCTGGTGTTGAGAGTACATCTCTTTCACTATTGATTAAAACGAAAAAAATTGCAGAAATCAATTATGATGCCTGTTAAATGATGAAAATTATATTAATCTTGGAATTATTACCAATCTATTCGCAGTGTTGCTTTTCGATTTAAAATAGTGCCAGTTACCCTTAGATTTGAAGTGGATACCATAATAAGTTCAATTCAATCAATAAATGAACATATAATTTTAATTATGCCATGAAATGGCGTTTTATTGTAAAAAATTTCAGGTTAAAACGACAATCTCAAGCAAATGATACTTATGGGATGAATGTTAATCTGACTAAGTCAAGATAAAACGGTACTAAATTAGAGGCGATTAGATGATTAGATTACCACAATTTTTCTCAAAGCAAGGTTTGAAAGAATCATATAAGCTATTCTTTTTTGAGTTGGCAAGGTACAATGATTTTTTTGTTCGGATGATTCCATTTCGTCCGATGAGCGCGGACTTTAACATAACAGATAACTGTAATAGTCGATGTATTGCATGTACTTGTTGGAAACAGAAATCTCATAACGAATTGACAACTGAAGAAGTAAACGAGATTTTAATACAATTGAAAAATATTGGCATTCGGAGAATCGGTTTTGCTGGTGGTGAACCACTACTCAGAAAAGACTTGCCACAACTCATTAAAAATGCCAACGATTTGAATTTTGATAATATCCATATGGTAACCAATGGTCTTCTATTAACAAAAGAAAAAGCAGAAAGCCTTATTGAAAGTGGTCTTAGAACTATACGTATATCAATTGATGGGACTGCAGACGTACATGACTATGTGCGCGGTATAGAAGGTTCTTATGAAAAAAGCATTAAAGCGTTAAAAATGCTTACCAAATTGCGAGATAGTAAGTATCCTAACATAAATATAGGTATTGGAACTACTTTAATGAAACCTACATTAAATGAAATAATAAAAGTAGTAGAAGTAGCTAAGGAACTGAATGTTGATTGGGGAATGAATTTGATAGACACCTCACCTTATTTCTTTAAAGGCGTCGATGCTTCTGAATTATTAATAAGAAATCAAGATGAGTTAAATGAACTGATAGATGAACTACATAAAATTAAAATTGAAAATCCTAAATTAATAGGCAGTAGCCATATTGCATTAGAGTATGCAAGAAACTATTTTGAAAATCCAAAGAGAGAATCTATTCCTTGCTACTTAGGGTTTTTGAAAATATATATTGGACCCCATGGGGAGGTGTACTCTGGATGTTGGGTGCTTACGCCCTTAGGAAATTTAAGGAAAAATACACTTATAAATATAATCTCTTCATCTAAATATAGAAATAGATTGAAAAATATGATTCTAAAGAAGTGTCCTGGTTGTAGTTGCTATTATCCAACTAATCTTTTGTACCATTTTCCATCACTTTATGATGAAATTAAATGGCATATACAGAAGAAGTAATTAAATGCCTATTCCCTTACCTCCTAATTTGTTATATTACGACATATAAATAACTAGGAGTTGATAAAATGGGACGTGTCCCCATTCAACTGACAACATTTAAATAGTTTAAATATAATTCTTTTTTGAGGGACATAAATGGAATTCGAACTGGATTTATCAGATTTTTATTGTTTGAATAAAAATTGCCCTGATTATGGTAAGAAGAGTAAAGGAAATATAAGAGTCAAATAGATATACGTACCGAAAAATAGGGCACTATTGANNTTTTGGACTTAAGACCCCAGATTGACGCCATAGCTTTATCGTGTCGAATTTCTCCCAATCGGACATTTCTAATAGCCATCTATGCTAGCAATCCATCCATCACCAACGCTACATAGAGAAATATGATGCATCCCGCGTGTATTCCAGTTATCAAAGCCTTTTAGGATTGGCGTTCTACCAACTCTATACTCCTCATAGGTTGTTTTAGTAAGTGCTGTAATTTCGAATGCCCAAACCTGGTTACCGTAGTAAGGATCATCATCCTGTGTGTATCTTATGATTCTTTGTTTATCAAAAACAATAACATTGCCCCCGGGTCTCGATATATTTGCATCACCATTAATAATTGGACTTTCAGGATGCTCAATCCAATGACCTGTCGGTTTATCTGAATAATAGAACCGGAGAAGATTATTACTGCCAGTCTCTGTGAAAAGCCACCAGGTATTATTGTAATGAAATATCGTATTATCAAAAAAATTCCGTCCTTCAAGCAAAGTTTTAACAAATGACCAGTTATATGGAAAATTATTCGATTTATACAACCTCACCGATTCTGCCTGATAAGTTTCTGGAATCATATAGTAGTCATTCTTCCATTTGAATACGCATGGATAAGATAAGTGGAAGTCCTCATCAAGAATAATTTGCTCATAAGTCCAGTTAAATCCATCATTGCTTATTGCTAATCCTATGTCACCCTGATCAGTATCGGTATTTAAAACTTCAAAGAACATATAATATAAATTATTTTCATGGATTAAAAAAGGATCTGCAACGAATGCTGCCGGAATATCCGTTATATCACTGGCAGTCAAAACAGGATTATTCACATCGTAACCAGTAAAATTAAAGGGCTCTGAAGATGACGATTTATAAATTCCTATTACCCATTTATCATATTCAAATATCTCCTCCTGCCTGTCCTGTTCCGATAAGTAATAGCCATATGAAAATCCACTTATACCAGTAAGCAAAGCAACCAGAATAACCACTAACAATATTTTATGAATATTTACTTTTATAGAAAGGTTTCTTATAAATAATATTAGTCCTAGAAAAGTTAAAGTAACTCCAATTATAATACCACATTTGTCATATAGCCCATAATTGATTACATTGCCCTTTAAATAATCATGTAATAAACTCCAAGCTAGAACCAACACACCTATAGATGATATAACAATATAAAGATCCTCTTTCTTATTCATAAACTTGATTGTATCACATTCCGAAGATATTTATTATCAGAGTTTTCAGATATATAGGTATCACTTTATCTTATTATAGGGCATTATACACAATAAAGTTGTGCATAATTTTTTTCTAAACTCCAGATTTGATCTCAAATTAAATTCATGTAGTCTATGTGTCAATTATGCGAGTAAAGAAATATGTAATGCCTATAATTATTTTATATGGAACAATTGCAATATAAACTATATTAAGAAGCTATATAGTTATTCAGAAAATCGGTTTAATCGGTATTGGAATTTCCTGGATATTTGCAAATGAAATTGTAGCACTATTTGTCCTTGTTAAAATGATAAGATCAGTTTTTACCAGAGCACAGGATTGATGCCAAACCCTTTTATAATGTGAAATTCAAATTAATATTAGAATATATCCGGATTCAATAACATGGTTGCAGATAAAAAAAAATCTAATTTGAAATTATATCTTGACAGATATGTAGACAGTTGTAGTNNTTCTGGATTTGATAAAATATGAAATTGCCATTTCTTTTGGAAGTAAAATACCAGGTGGTATTGGAATACTGCTTCGAAAATACTTATCCCGTATGGTTATTAAAAAAATAGGTAGAGGATCATTGATTGGATATGGTTTTTCTGTGAAAAGTCCAAAATCCGTATCTATCGGAGAGAACACGTTAATTGATGATTATTGTCTATTTAATGCAAAAACCACTTCAATGAAGGGTTTAAAAATAGGGAACAATTGTGTAATAGGTACGAGATCATTCATTACAACCGGCTATAATGGCCATATATTAATCCAGGATAATGTACATGTTAATGGNNTTGTTTCTGCAAACCATGTATTCAAAGAAAGAGATGTTCTGATAAAAGATCAGGGTAATATTGCAAAAGGAATTACAATAGAAGAGGATGTTTGGCTTGGAACAGGAGTTATCGTGTTGGATGATGTAACAATACACAAAGGCGCTGTGGTTGGTGCAGGTGCTATTGTGACTAAAGATATACCAGAATATGCGGTGGCTGTAGGTGTACCAGCGAAAATAGTGAAGTTTAGAAAAAGTCATATTGAAAGGATAGAACTTGCCAATGATTAATGTGTTGATTGTAGTAGATCACTTGAGCTATGAGGATAATATGCATGGAGTTGGACGTTTCATGTTAAATGTTCTACCTTATATCGATAAAAATAGATTTAATATAATTCTTTGTGTCTTAAGAAAAAAAGATGCTCTAAGCGA
>MZXQ01000103.1:0-2595 GCA_002926195.1 Candidatus Methanomarinus sp. HR1
GATGCCGTCGTATTTATTCGAGCTAATAATATTGTTCGTAAGCGAGTTGTTGCTTGAGGAACTTAGCCAGATACCGATCATTTGATTCGAGTTAATTGTATTGTTCGTAAGCGAGTTGTTGCTGGATGAAGACAGGGAAATGCCATCGTATTTATTCGAATTTATGATATTATTTGTAAGGGTGTTGTTACTCGAAGAAGCCAGGAAAATACCATCACAGTTTGAGCTGGTTGTGAAGTTCTCTATCAGCGAATTCGTAGTGTATGCAAACAACACACCTTCGTAATTATTTGTTAGTGTCGGATCCCTGATCGTAATATTTGTGGAATTTACGACTACAACATAACCAGCATCGTTCGGTACTATCTTATTTTGCTGATCAACCCAGTAATAAATTGACTTGTTATTCACTGTATTGCTCGTGTCTATGCTCTGGATATACTGATAAAGATTTTCTCCAAAAATTTTGAAGTTATACTTATTCTCTGACATAGTGTTGTTTGTAAGCGTGTTACTGCCAGATGAACTTAAGTAGATACCGTTTATTTTATTCAGGTTTGCAGTATTGTTCATAAGCATGTTGTTACTCGATGAAGATAAGTAGATGCCATAGCTATTCGAATATGCGGCATTATTCGTAAGTGTGTTATTGCTTGATGATCGCAGCCAAATGCCGCTGAAATTATTCGAGTTTGCAGTGTTATTCATGAGTGTATTGTTGCTACTCGAAGATTTTATGTAGATGCCATCTTTGTAGTTAGATTTTACGATGTTGTTTATAAAGCTGTTATTGCCAGAAGACCCTATGCAAATACCATAGTCTTTGTTCAATTTTATGAAATTGTCTATGAAGGTGTTATTATTCGATGACTGCAAGCATATACCATCGTGTTTATTCAACTCTATAGTGTTTCTGGTGAATTTATTATTGCTAGATGACTCCATTAAGATTCCATAGTAATTATTCGCTGCTCTATTATTTGAAATATTACAGTGATCAACACTGCTTCTAAGGTAAATACCGGCTTTAAAGCTATTTATCGCTCCGGTTACTGTCAACCCTGAGATATTCACATTATTTACAACCACATTAATGACATGGTCTTTTTGATCAAATGCATCTATAATCGTATCTGTCGGATCTTCTGAAGAAGAACGGATTGTTAATTGCTTATTAACATTCACAGTTTCATGATATGTACCGGGATCGATTGAGATCGTATGGCCATCCAGAGTTCCGGCTGCATCTATCGCAGATTGAATTGTTAAGAATTCCTCGCCGGTATTCAGATTGCAGACATGTTGAGCTCCGGCTTCTATCAAATATATATTCCAATCTTCGGTCTCGCCATATTCGAACGGGATCGTCCGGGCATATCCATGCATAGTACCATCCCATGGCGTATTTGAAATGTTATGTCTGGTCAGAGTAATTCTAAGCCATGTTGATCCCTGAGATGCTCCAGTGGTTGAAAAGGGTTGAGAAATAACAACCTGTTCCTGAGATGTTGTTATTATCTTCTGGTTGACAACCACATGTTCTTGAAGATCGTTCCAATCACCATCTCTATTTAAGTCAATCAGGATATTGACTGTGAGATTTGATGATGGAGCCAAAATATCGGTCACTTCGAAAGTAACTGTTTGACTGGAATTGTTTACGACTATAGGAATGTTTCTTAGCCCATCATCAAAAGTATCAGAATTAGGAACTCTTGCATCCGGTTCCGTCTCTTTCCAGTCATCATTAGTTATTTTCAAGCCAATACATTCAGTATCTGTCGGATTATGCCTGGCGCCATCGCTTGCAGATAGAGTTGGATATGTAGGGTCAGGCGCATCCCCATACTCAAGTCCGTTTGTTCTTGCTCTTACCCCAATATCAGTTAGACTGCCGTTGATTCTGAGTTTTAAGAATATAGTCCCGTTATTGCTTACATAACTCTCGCCTGAGCCAACTGCTTTCCAGTCGTTGTAACACCATTCACCAGGCAGAATGTAGTCTATTGGTACTGGTCCTGTGGATGTTGTGGTATTAAATCTAACCTGAACAATAAAATCGTCTCCTTTGGTTAGTAGTATTGGCGTATTTAGCCGGATTGAGTAATATCCCATCTCGTCAGTGCTTCCTGTCTGAGTTGTACCAAGCTGGTTGCTGAATGTATATGATGAAACACTACTTATATTATCAAATACCATAATTTCATAGGACATATTAGCATCAACAGCCCAGAAATCGACAGATTCCAGCTGACTATCCCGGGTAGGTGTGAATCGTACAGCACCCCATGTTGTAGAATTATTTCCGCTGCCATATCCAAAACCATAGTACATCCACCCATATTCATCATGATAATATATCTGGCTGCTGGCATTACTGTACCCTGAAATAGAACTTGTGTGGTCTCCGAGATTTGCTGAGCCGTATGCCACCCATGCACATCCCGGATAGGGTCCGTCACTGCCCCAATCATTTCCCCAGTTGTTCTTTATCAACCATGCCCCGGTTCCATGTGAATGTGGTTTTGAGTCATCCCAGCCAATTATCTGTATCATATGATTCGTATCTTCTGTACCCCAGTATTCATAAACTCC
>MZXQ01000103.1:2667-3129 GCA_002926195.1 Candidatus Methanomarinus sp. HR1
GCAGGTCTGTGGCGTTGCAACATAAGGATTATAGAATTCATCCGTAATTCCTTTCTTAGTCAAATAATTTATAACAAAAAGATCCGATCCTCCATTACAAAATCTGCTCCATATGTTACAATCACCTATCTCCTGTTCTGACAAATCTGGCATACATCCTTCCCTGATAGCAATGCTGGATTCGAGATTTGCGGTTGGACCGAAAATCCAGCAAGAACTGCATGCCCCTTGATTTCTTACCGGAGTCACATAACCAAGCGCCATTGCATCATATGAAGAAGGGTGTGTGACCAATGACTGCTTGACCATCCCTGATCCAGAGAAATCATCAATCGAATGGAAACCAACATTCACAGGGAGGGGATCAGTTGGCGGTTTTATAGGTTTATATCCTAATAATCGGTCCCTTTCTTCCGGAGTAAGCTGAGTAATCCAGTTTTCTGCTACCGTATAGTTATAACC
>MZXQ01000103.1:3144-3579 GCA_002926195.1 Candidatus Methanomarinus sp. HR1
AATTCGAGATAACGCAGTGTAAGTTTTTCAATGTGGTTCTCATCTAATGTTTCATTATCCGTATCCAGCTGCTCTGCACAAACAACTGCAGTAGCTGTGGGTAGCAGCATTAATATACTTATATAAAAAAAACAACTTAGCATAGTATTTACTATCGTTCGAATTTTTTTCCTACATTTCATGATCTAAACTCCTAATTTATTTAGAAATCCTATCAATTTTATAAAATTGTAGCTTTGTTTGACTTACCCTTTTTTTTAAATAATTCATTTAAGGTTCATATATATCCGGACATTGTGTGTCTTAAGTAATATTTCCCAATGTGAAATTATAAGATGTTATATTATTTAAACTATTCAATTAATTACTGAATCTGATTGGAAGAAGCACTTGAGATCATTAATAGATTTGAAAATCTAAACAACAATCCTGCAA
>MZXQ01000059.1 GCA_002926195.1 Candidatus Methanomarinus sp. HR1
CTTCTTTGTGTTCTAACAAATGGATCAGGTCATGGACCCACTGTCGTTCAGGTTCGGTAAGTGAGTCCTTATTGATCAGTTTCCAGATAATGTCGTGTAGTTGTATGGTTTTTCCATCTGTTGTGATCTCGTCAGGTATTGGTTCCCCTACCCATACAAGGTATCGCTGAAGGCCGAAGAGGAAGTGTTTCCGGTCTTTTTCTGATATAAGATTGTCGATGTCATGTTCCATGAATGTTCACTGGATTTCATTCATCGTTATAAAATAAATAGATATCGCTGGGTAGAAACTGCACGCCCTTTAGGCGTAGCAGGCACTCACCTCCGTAGGAGTTGGGTGTATCCGTGTCTATATTAATCTTTCATTTTACCATACTTTTTGAAGTGGATACGTTTATTGCTGCGATTTTCTTTTTAATTCATCAAGCAGATCATCAACAGCACCTTTATCTCTTACCCATGCCTTATTAACCCCATAAACCATATTCAACCTTAAAGGAACACAACAGCAAGTGCAGCAGTTACATATAGAATAATACTTCCCTCTGCACTGTATAATACACTGAACCAATTTTCTTGCACTGCACTCATCAATTATATCCTTTGCCTCATCTTTACTTATTTGCGTAAATTCATCACTTCTAAATTCAGTAAAAATATCATAACCCACCCCAATAACCAGATCTGTCCTGATCGGATTGTCACAATTACCAAAGACCTTTCTGCACTTACAATCACCCACTGCAAGATTTTGCGCCCTATCTATAACCTGCTTTGCCTCCTCTCCAGTTAGAACAAGAGCTGAATGCTGACTTACAGCAGACCAATTTAACAAAGCCTTTACAATTCTTCCTATAATAGGCAGTTTTGTGAATTTTGCGCCAAATATATAGAGCCTTATAATAAACTCCTGATGGAAACCATAGAACTTAAGAAAATGATGCATATCGATCTTCCTTACCTGTTTTTTTAAAAAAATAAAATTCTCGCTAACGCCCGGATATTGTTAATTTACGCCGAGGGGGAGATTCGAACTCCCGAGGGGCTTAAGCCCCACAAGCTTTCCAGGCTTGCGCCATACCGCTAGACTACCTCGGCAAATTGGTATCCTTTTTCGCTAGCCAGCCCTTTGGATACGTGCCTTCACGCATCAATACTCGTTTGGATTGGGCCGCCAGACCCGTATCAGTATTAAGTACGCAATCAGTATCCATAAGCGCTTGTGCCAGTGCCACTGCCTCGCCCTTTAAACTCATGACCAGTACAGTATCATCAGGTTGTATGTCAGTATCTATCTTCACTATACCTGGCACTGCCAGAGATGCACCATGACAGATCGCATCCACGGCATTGTCCCGTATAATAATACGGGGCAGATGTACCAGACCCATCTCCATGGGCTGGATCACACGCCGCAGTTCACTCTCCTTGCCTGATTCCTGACACATTACCACAGCATCTTTTAGGTCGAATAGTGTAATTAAACTATCATCTTCCTTAAAGGGTCCGCTTCTGGTACGACGCAACTCCTGCATATGAGCACCCGTACCCAGCGCTGCACCAATATCATGGCATAACTTCCTGATATAAGTACCGGATTCGCATCCTACACGCATCAGTACACTACTGCCCTCTATCTCCATAATATCCAGGTAATAGATAGTCCGTATTCTGAGCTCGCGTTTTATTGCAGACTTTACAGGAGGACGCTGATAGATAGGTCCTGTAAACTCACTGGCGATCCTCTCAATAACAGTTTTCTTAACAATAGAATGTAATCTCATTAAACATATATATTCTTTACCTGCTTTCATTAATGACCCTACTGATTTAGTAGCATCTCCTAACATAACAGGTAACAGTCCGGTTACTTTAGGATCAAGTGTCCCACCGTGACCGGCTTTTGGAATATTCAGAATCTTTTTCACCCATGACACAACTTCATGACTGGTAGGTCCGGATGGTTTATCCAGGTTAATGACACCCAGGCTAATATACTCCTTTATAGGACGCCGGTTAGGTATATAGCCATAGTCAGGATCTGTAATAGCTTCAGTTTTCTCTATAAGCTCACGGGACACATCCAGAGGTAATCTATTTGTCAATCTAATCCCTCAGTCCCTTTTTTTTCATTGATCTTATAGCAGTAATAGCAAGTTGTGCAGTTGCCTCAGGGTTCCATACACTGGATTCTATCACCAGATCATACGGTGATAGATCAGAAATATCGATATCATAAAATTCACGATATCGTTTTGCTTCACTCTCCTGACGGGTCAGTGTCTCCTGCATGGCCTGCTCAAAAGAGATGTTTTCTCTTTGGGCTATTCGCCTGGCTCTCACCTTTATATCTGTTTTAAGCATGATCTTAAGCTCAGCATCAATGAACCTGCCTGAAAGTCTGCCTTCAAATAAAAGATCATCGCCATGTTTTGAAACCTCTACCTGATGCCCGTCGATCTGTTTATCAATCGCAGGATCAGCCTGTGCCATATACCCGAACTCTTCAAGACTGACACCTCTTTCTTTTGCCATTGCACGAAACATATCACCTGATGATATATAAGCAAGATTAAAATAATCAGTAATAACATTCGAAAGAGTACTCGTCCCACTCCCGGGTGGTCCGCTTATTGTAACAATCATATTTAAGCGCCGCCGATATTCAGGCTTTTCCTGATTATCTGGCTGACAGGTAGACTACAGATAAAATACCAGAATATCCAGTACTGAATGGGGCCTATAATAAAATCGTTCATTGCTTTCTCACCCCAGAAAGGAAGCACTATCTCAGTCATTATTCCAAGATCAGATTGTTGATTAATAAAAAAATATGCCCACATGAACAGCGGTAGTGAGATAATACTGATATAGATCATGGGCTTGAACTGCTGTTTCGTCATCTTCATCTGGTCTCCCATCATTTCAGAACGCTCAGCTTCCAGTTTCTTAAGCTTTGACTGATTATCAGCAATCTGGGCTTCCTTGTATTCTTTTTGGAAGTTTTTCATCCTGTCTTGTACATGCCGCATCAACTCCCAGTCCATAGTATATTTCTGGATCAATGATGCATAGAGTCCGGTAATAGCAGCCATAATAAAAAGCATTACATGGAATGGTAATATATCAGGCAACGGTCCTAACAGGAACCCTACTCCCGTACCTAATTGAAATCTAAAATCCTCTCCCATTATCATAATTCCGGCCATTAATGCTACACCAAGCCCTAATGCTAATATATCCGCAATTTTCTTAATATTTACATCTGGCATATCGGAATCTACTCCATTATCATATTTATAACTGTCTTGATCTGTTGGAAAATATCCTCAATTCCACCGCTTCCACTCACAGGTCGAACCAGTCCTTTTTTACTGTAATAATCAATAAGAGGATGAGTTTGTTTGTAATAGGCAGCCAGACGTGTCTTAACTGCAGCCTGGGTATCATCATCCCGATGGTAAAGTTTATCCCCGCAGATATCACATATTCCGTTCACTTTAGGGGGATTAAATACCATATGATAACTGGCACCGCACCTGCACATCCTTCGACCTGCCAGTCTTTCTATAAGCTCATCATCTGGCACTTCTATATCAATCACTACATCAAGATCTTTATTGATCTCACTCAATATCTCTTGCAAAGCCTCAGCCTGCACAACGGTCCTTGGGTATCCGTCTAATAAGAAACCTTTACCAGTATCGGATTTCAAGAGCCTATCCCTGATAATACCTATCAATACACCATCAGGAACAAGTTCACCTCTATCCATATATTCCTTAGCCTTATACCCAAGTTGTGTTTTTTTTTTTACATTTTCCCTCAGGATATCACCTGTGGAGATGTGCACAATCCGATACTCCTCACACAGCATCTTGGCCTGAGTACCTTTTCCTGCACCAGGTGCACCCAGCAATACTAAATTTACCATATTTACTATGTACCTCCAAGGAACTGGCGCATCATCGGATGCATCTCCATCATCTGCTCAGAAGCCAGGTCTTCATACAACCTGTATACAATACTCACTGTCAGCAGCAATCCGGTACCTCCTGCGCCTCCCAACGTACCCATCAGACTGGCGATTAATGTTAAAATACCGATAAATGCTCCACCTATAATAGTAACACGTGGAATATATCTGATCATGACCCGCTCAATACTATCCACATTTCTCCGAAAACCTGGTATTTGCATACCTGACTGGAAGATCTTCTGGGCAGTACTCTTTGCATTCATACCAGTAGTCTCTACCCAGAACAAAGCAAAAATTATCCCTCCGACGATAAGCATAGTAGCATCCAAACCCACATGCAGAAATATCTGCCATATAGCCGGTACATCTACTACTCCAAAAGCCTCACCATACTGGGCATTTATATCGACGAATTTTTGATTTACGAGACCGGGTATCCAGTCATACGGTCCATTAATAGGCGAGATATAATACATCAGACCACTAACCGGATCACTCCCTCGAAACTCACCAAAAATAGTGATCCCTCTTCCATACAGCAACATACCTACCATCTGGATATTTGCCTGTAACGCCCTGACCAGGATCATTGGCAGTACACTGGCATAGATAAGTTTAACAGGGAACCGTCCTCTTGCACCACGCACTGCACTGTGGGCAAGCGGGATCTCGATCCTGGTAGATTCTACATAGACAACCATCAAAAAGATCAAAACAGTACTGATCAGTGCAAGAATGCTCCCTTCTATGAACACATTATAGAGAGCATTATCACCGAATATATTACTCAACCCGACATCTGTAGTGAAATAAATCCATTTAGGGATCAGACCAACCGGAGGACTGCCAGGTCCTCCCGGACGAGCAATACTGAACAACCCGGTCACGATGGACTGGGATACACCTGCTACAATGAATAACCCCACACCTGAACCTATACCCCATTTGGAAACGATCTCATCCATGAACAGTATAAGGGTACCGCCTATAAAGATCTGAATAAAAATAATAAAAAGTACCATCCATTCCCCGCCAACGGATGAGAGATTCAAAAATGCAGCTACCATCTCTGATAAAGCTTCATCAGGCACGATGTATCCACCCAGTAATTGCGGAAGACTTTCTAATACTATCATCACAAAAACGAGTAGTTTTTGCGCTCCCTGGAAGATAGCCTGGTCTTGTGGATTTGACATATCCATTTTTATTACGTCAGCACCCACAAGCAATTGCAGCACAATAGATGCAGTAACAATAGGTCCTATACCCAGTAATAAAAGAGATCCTGAAGCCCCGGCAAAGAATGCCCGGTATTGTTCAAACAGATCAACAGATTCTGCAGACATACCAAAAAGCGGAACATTGGATAGCGTAAAATACAGCAATAATATCCCAATGGTCCAGGTCAGTTTGGTCTTAAAATGTACATGCCCTTCCGGTCTGGCCACAGCTGGCAATTTTTTCAAGTACGGCTCAATAGTATCCTTAAAAGTCATTACATACCCCTGGTCTTGATAGTATTATTATATTAGTAATAAGTATTGTAGTAGTAGTATAGTTATATTAGCAATAAGTATTGTAGTAGTAGTATAGTTATATTAGCAATAAGTATTGTAGTAGTAGTATAGTTATATTAGCAATAAGTATTGTAGTAGTAGTATAGTTATATTAGCAATAAGTATTGTAGTAGTAGTATAGTTATATTAGCAATAAGTATTGTAGTAGTAGTATAGTTATATTAGCAATAAGTATTGTAGTAGTAGTATAGTTATATTAGTACTAAAGTATTATAGTTATATTGTGCATTAACAATTTATTATTATTGCTCCTGAGCAGATTCCGATACTTGTTCTATTTGCATTAACAATTTATTATTATTGCTCCTGAGCAGATTCCGATACTTGTTCTATTTGTTCTACTTGTTCCGATTCCTGTGGAAGATAATCTTCAATTCGTCCACCTGCTTCTTCTATCCTGGATCTGGCCCTGTTACTACAATCCGTAACAGTAATGACCATGGATTTTGTGACTCTACCTGTACCCAGCAACTTATCAATCGGATACTCCAGTTCTGCCAGGTTTATATGATACACATCATCTTCTTTTTGTGCATCTCCATCCAGTACAAGCTGTTGGGCCATTTCGTCCAGTTCACCAATATTTACAATGGACTGACTTGATATGACTTTTTGGGGTCGTTTGAACCCGTGCTTTCCAAAAGTATAACCTTGCAGGAAATTACGTACGAAATGGTGCTTATCATTACCTGCATTGCCGTGACCTCCACGACTTCCGGCACCACGGCGGTTCTTATGCGTACCGCCTCCACACGTCCGGGACCCTCTATATTTTGTTACATTCTTTTTCATTCAGGTTCACCTCATTTTATGAAGCAGTGCATTTATTCCGTCTCCATGATATCCCAGTGTACCTCCCTCAGGTACTGTCTTTTTAATACCTTTATGCCCCTTTCTGGGAGGATGAAGCCTGAATAAAGGTTTTAATTGTGGTACGTCCTTAAGTGATACATCCCCTGAGCACACAGCCTGTGCCATAGCATTGATATCATCAAAGGAAGTATGCTCTTTAACATAATCATCTGTTAATTGAATGCCTCCAACCAGCTCGCCCCGGTTGTGCATCATTTGTCCCAGAATTTCAGGTGAAATAATTCCCCATGCCACATAGTCCTTAACCTTTTGTATCATACCTTTATTATGAGGATTCTCTTCCAGCACTGCACAGTGATTATTCCTGTTTAGTCTTAACATTTTCAATGTATCTTTGATCTGAGGTCTTGTATTGACCACTGACCGAAGCCTTACTACCGCATACATCATTTATCCTCCATAGTACGTACTATGGCTGTCTGTTTCAATGCTTCATAGGTAGCTTTTGCAAAATTTAATGTAGTCCTGGTCTGACCTTCTGTCCTGGTCCATACATCCTTGATACCTGCTAATTGCATTACTATCTTTGCCGTCCCTCCGGCAGCCAGTCCAAGTCCTCTCGGGGCAGGTTTTAATATAACCTTTACACTCCCCATCTTGCCGACCACCTCAAAAGGAACAGTATGTTCGGTCCCACAACCACATTCCCAGGAACCACATCCTCTTTTAACAGATACCATATTGATCTTGGCAGAATCAATAGCTTTTCTTATAGCAGGTCCGACCTGTACATCCTTACCCTGGCCCATGCCTATGAACCCATCCTCATTACCTACCACAACAGTAGCTCTGAATTTTACACGCCTTCCTGAATCAGTCATCCTCTGGACCATATTAATATCAAGTACTTCTTCCTTTAATTCTGAGAATAATGTATCCACTATTTGAGGTTCCTTTAAGGGAAGACCGGATGATAAAACCTCATCCATAGAGATCACTTCTCCTTCACTTACCAGGTGTCCCAGCCTTGTTGATGGTACCCATTTCGTTTCATAATCATATGCCATAATCTAATCCTCCCCAAACTCCTCTTTTATCTTCGATAAGGCTTTCTCAAACATAGCAGGTATATCACTGCCAGTATGTTCCTTTATGGTTTCGCCTCTGATCCTTGCATCATCAGGGAATATCTTAGGATCATGCGGTACATCAAATCCGGAATCAATTATCCCTTTCAATGCTGCATATACCCGGGCGCCCCTGGATGAGACCTGCAGTCCGATATCCAGTATGGCACTCTCATACTCTGCTTGCAATGCTTTGTACCCAAAAATTAAGCCAGTAAGGTATGCCGCTGGAATATTACCAGTGGAACCATCATATCCATATTTGACAAGTTCACTGGAATCTGCATGTATCCATGTATAATCTCCCTGTTGTTTTGCCGTCACTAATTGGAGCTTCATATTACGAAGACTTCTGCGTACCACGATCCGTGGTCTTTTTGAAATAATTAACCTTAATCGCTGATGATAATCAGTCCTACCTTCTCTTCGACGTCTGAAAGGTATTTTATATCTTGGTCCTGTTGCCATTCTCAGGCCTCCTTGTTTGCAATCGACTCAATATGTGCTTCCATATGGGCTACATTCCTGTATTCTCCACCTTTAGCCTTTCTGTACATCTTATGATATGTAGACTTATCCAGCGCTCCATCTGACCGCATCTCATGAAGCTTTTTTCGAAGAGAACGTATCTTCTTCATCCACTGCTTTTTTCTCGGATTACGTGCACCCTTAGTACCTTTTCTTGATCCATGACCTTTTCGGTGCCCGTATGCGCGTTTAATATTCAGTTTTCTTGCACGTCCCCTGGATATGCCTTTAATAGGTCTTGCACTAATAAGATTATCAGATATCAGTTCTCGTATATCCTCTCGAGTAATAGCTTTTGCAATCCCTTCTGTATTATCAGGATCAATCCATATTCTGTTGACCCCAACTTTCAATATACTGGCTGCAATTTGACGCTGGTTTTTAAGATCAGTCATGTTACAGCCCCCTTTCTTCCACTGGAGAATTCAGTATCTTCATTCCTTGAGTCTGTGCTTTCTTTAATATTTCAATCCTTTTGCGCTGTCCCACTGTACGGGATATGCGTACGGCCTGTGTATCAGGATCCATATTTTCCAAATCCTGTATTCGCGATACAAGCACATCCATAAATCCAGACGGATGCAGCCCTTTCACTGCAACAGGACTTCCAAATCCTACTCTTACTATCTGGCCTTTACCAAGGATATATCGACGCTTCTTGTTATGAAGTCCTCTCGGACGCCTCCATGTTTTTTTAAGCCTTTTCTTTTTATGGTGATCAGTCTGTAAAAAAACAGGTTTCTTTTGCTTTTGTCTTTTCCTTACCTTCAGGAGCCGTAGTGATTCCTGATCCATCGTTAACCTGGAGATAGTAGTTGGTTCTTCTTCGACTTCTACTACCTCTGTATCATTTTGCTCTGTTTCTTCCACCATTATCATCACCTATCCTCTCGTTTTTTCCACTACATATATTCCGTCCTGGAAAACCCGGGGGTCAAATCTTTTTATCTTGGTTGCCTGTTGGATATTAGCTGCAGTCTGGCCTACATGCTCTATATTGATTCCCTTAACAACCACTTCATTTCCTTTAACCTTTACAGTAGTATCGCCTATTATCTTAGCTTTTCTAGGTTTCTTCTCACCCAGGAAATTTCCAATTTTCAGATAATCTCCATCTACCGTTAACTGGATAGGAAAGTGTGAATACACAACTTTTAATAAATATATATAACTACTAGCTACACCACCTATCATATTCCGGATATGAGAAGCAATAGTCCCAGCCATTGCCTGCTGTTTTTTTCTGTTGATAGTAAGGTTTATAATGATTGTATTATCTTTTTGATCTATAACAATCCCCGGATACCATAACTCTCTATGGATTACTCCATTGGGACCGTTTACTGAAATATCATTATCTTTCAATACTACTTCAATACCCTCGGGAATATCAAGTACCTTTTCTAATTCTTTTCCCATAATCACACCTCAATAGACATATGCTAATAATTGTCCACCTACACTCTTAAGCCGAGCATCATAATGAGACAACACACCGTCTGGTGTAGTAAGAATTATTGCACCGAAGTTACGTGCTGGAAGGTATCGTTTCTCCCATTTCTCAAAGTCCTTGTGTCCAACAGAAGATCTGGGTTTGATAACGCCACATTTATTAATTTTCCCTGAAAGTTCTACCTTTATCATACCTGACTTACCGTCATCTATAAACTCGAAATTTCTTATATATTCCATATCCTGCATGACTTTCAATACATTACCTATTAGTTTGGATGCAGGATTTATCAGGCAACTGGGTTTACCTGTACTCTCTGCATTCTTTATAGTTGAAAGTGCATCTGCTAGTGGATCTAATAATACCATATTGCTCACCTCATGAATACTTAGTAAAACCCATCTCGTGTGCAATCTCTCTGAAACACTGTCTGCACAAATAAATTCCATATTTACGTACCAGACCCTGCTTGCGACCGCATCTGCTACACTTATTGGCTCCACGACCGAATTTTTTACTTTCCTGTGTCGATGTATCTTTTTTCATGTCATTATCTCCACGCCGTATGAGTTTTTAATGAAATCAATTGCATCTTCCTTTGTTACCTTATGAGACTCAGGTATCTTACGCTGTTTGATCTTTCTCCTGTATACTCTGTACCCGGGTCTGATTAAAGATATTGACACATCCATCCCGAATATACCGATATTAGGATCATACTTCATTTCAGGAAAATCCGTATGTTCTTCTATCCCAAAATTGAAATTACCAGTATTATCAAACTGGCTTTCTCGTATTCTGTTCTCATTGATAGCTAAACTGGATCTCATGAATTCTTCAGCCAGAGCACCCCTGAGTGTGACTTTGCATCCGATGGGCTCGTTCTTTTTAATAGCAAATGTCTGCAGTGTCCGCTTGGCCTTAGACCTTACACTGGTCTGCTTTGTAATAGTATTAAGTATATTCTCTGCATTATTGAGATGCTCACCGCTTTCACCTACACCGATGTGGACAGTGATCTTGTCTACTTTAAGAGTTCTCATCACGTTATTATTACTCATTGATGACACCTCCTAAATTGAATTCAGGTTCATCAGTACCGACTACGAACGCATAATCTTCAATAGTCTCGAATACGGTACCATCCTTTTTCTCCAGCAGTACCATATTATTCCTTCCACTTCGTACTTTCTTGATCTCATTGATCTTTGCAAGTTCTCCTGAATGTGTGCCACCTATAACCAAAGCTAGATTTCCCTGTTCATATTTTATATGCTTATGAATGCTCTTATCAGGTATAGAGAGAATAATCGTATCCTTAGTCTTATAATCATTACTGCCAAGGATATTAGTACCATCATGAAGGTTTAGTTGAACTTTACCTCCTCTAATTATGGTCTTATTAAGAATCTGAGCCGGTTTCTTAGGATCTTGTGTATCCAGTTCATTTACCATTAATCTACTACTAGGGTCCAGAAGAATTCTATAGCTTACTTTTTGCTTAGGGATCTGAATGACATCAAACAAACCAACAGGGAATTTATGATTCTTTCTGACTATTCCGTCAACAAGCACATTGCCTTCATTCAGCACTCGCTTTGTCTCCCTCATATTATCTGTTAATTTTAATATATCTCTAAATAAAATACTTAATGGGATTGCATGTTTAAGTGAATGTGGACCTGGATTGGGCTTAGTTACCCAAATATGTGTTTTCTTTGCAATAGGCCATTTTTTTGGTGATGCAATCCTTTTTAGATGCTTGCTCACTATTCTCCGCCTCCTCGTGATAATGTAATTTCTCTGATCTCATCCTTGAGTATCAATTTAGTGATCATAATTTTGGATGGATGAACAGGTCTGGGCACTTCAGTTCCATCGGATTTTGCAACACTTACTCCTTCGACTATTACAGTACCTCCTTTTAAATTCACCTGTTCTACTACTCCCTCGACACCAGTATGATCACCTCGCATGACCATAACAGTATCACCGTTCCTAACAGGTATATTCCGGAGATGGTACTTGGCTTTAAGTTCAGAACTTAAAGGAGCACTCATCAATTTCTGACGTTGATGAAAAGATGATTTATAACGTGCTTTTCGCTGTTTTTTTGGTTGTTTTGAAATAACTCTCATTATATAAACCTCATACAATAATAGATGCTGCAGAAGCTATCTTGGTAAACCTCTCAGCAGCTTCTCTTGCTACCGGACCTTTGATCTCTGTTCCTTTGGGGATGCCTCCGATATCAGTGATTACAGCAGCATTATCTTCAAAAGCAACTCGAAGTCCATCCGGACGCCTGAATTCTTTTTTTTGCCGTATCACCACAGCATTCAATATCTGTTTTCTCATATCAGGTGTGCCTTTCTTGACACTGACAACAAGTATATCGCCAATTCCAGCCCTTGGCATTCTATTCTTCACGCCTCTATATTTCTTTACAGAAATAATCTCTACCTGTCTGGCACCTGTATTATCTGCTACTTCCAGCCTGGCACCGGCATTTAAGGATCGAGGTATCCTGGCTTTCATTCCGATCATTCACACCACCTCAACCACTACAAATGTCTTTGTTTTGCTTAGAGGTCTGCATTCCGCTACTTTAACGATATCACCCTCCTTTGCATCAATACATGATGGGTTATGAGCATGTAATTTTGATTGCCTTTTTTGGTATCGTTCATATTTGGTAACCAGTTTTTCGAAGGTTCTCTTTACTACCACTGTCGCACTCATTTTATTGCTGATTACTAAACCGGTGAAAACCTGACCTCTTACAGGAAGATTACCATGGAACGGACAATTGACATCATTACACTCTTTATCAGGAGCTTTCACATCCAGTCCTATATTTTTTGTCATCTTCAATTCCTCTTATATTTAATCATAAATCTATCCGTCGTCTAATACTTTTCTTAAATTTTGTTTGTATGCGATTTTCTGGTTGTGAGAGCAAGAGGGTTCCATCAACTTTAACCTGAATCCTACTTCCTGGCAGGTAACGTCTGCCTGTTGGTAAATTAAAAAGAAAATGGGTATGTGATTTCGCAATTATTTTAGTAAGCCCTTTTTCCAATTGAATACTTAGTGTATTCTTAGTTTCATCTATCACTTTTCCTTTGATCCCTATCTGACTGAAGTTAGAACTATCTACTACTTCTGTCTCGAGACCAATGATCTCATGATGGATTAGATTACCGGGTGATAATTGCATTATGTTCCTCTATCTATTTATTCGCCTAATTCTTTATTAATGGTTTTGATCCTTGCGATCGTCCTACGTATTTCGCCAATCCGCCCTGGATTTTCAGGAGCACCACCTGCTGATGCAATGGCACGTTCCCTAATAAGTTCATTATTAAGATTGTCCAGCTCATCCAGCCTCTCTTCACGGCTCATATTTCGGATCTCATCCACACGAAGGATAGCCATTAATGATCATCTCCTTCAATTTTATGTATCCGTGAGAGAGGATGCCAGTAATCATAGCCATCATGTTTATGTTCTTGTACATTATTATGCTCCCGGATTCTTTCTTCTTCAGGAACTTCAGACTTACTGGTAGTATTTTCTACTGTTGTATTATGTGCAGTTTCTGCTACTGATTCCATATCAGTTTTTTCTTCTTTGTCTACAGATTCTTCTTCTTCTTCGACTTTTACAGCCTGTGTTACTTCTTCTGTATCTATTGCCTTATCAGAAGTGGATGTTGTCTTTTCTGCATCAGATACCACTGCAATGGAGTGAGGTACAGACATAGGATGCCAGTCCAGGTCATCATGTTTATGTTCCCATATGCTACCTACCTGCCTGATGTTCTTCATTTTGGTCTTTTCTTTCTCAGGGGCCTTTTCTATTACTTCTTTGATCCCTTCCTTAGCTTCTTTAACTTCCGGTTCAACGGAAGCTTCCGGTTCAATCATGTAGAACTTGCCTGGTAGTTCCGTACCAGGATGAACGATCCGTACATAGCATCCGATAGTACCTAATTTCTTAACAGCTGTAGCAAAACCGGTATCAACCAATTCTTCAACAGGTTTACCTGCATGTTTGATATATCCGTCTACTATTTTCGAAACCTTGGATCTGGGTCCTGTCAATTTTCCTGAAATGACGATCTCGCACCCGAGTGCTCCTGCATCCATAATACGCCTCAGCATATTATGACCAGCCTTCCTGAAATACCAGCCTCTTTCCAGTGCATTTGCCAATCGGTTTGCCATCATCTGAGCATTGAGTTCAGGTACTTTTACTTCCTGTACATCGATCTGTGGATTATCCACACTAAATACATATATCATATCATTAGTCAACCTATGAATGGTCTTTCCACCTTTACCTATGACCATCCCTGGTTTTTCAGCATATAATGTGATCTGGGTACCAAGTGGCGTCCGCGTCATAAGCATTCCGCCATAACCAGCACGTTCAAGCTGTTTGGTAAAATATTCATTTATCCTGGCTTTGGTCAGACCGTCCTGTACGAACTTCTTTTCAATTCCCATATTCTACTGCACCTCTTCCAGTATCATTTCTATATTAACTGTTTCTGTATTTTTTGGTGAGGAACTGCCTCTTGCCCTGGCCCTGTAACCCCGGATGACCCTGCCTTTTTTAGTAGCAACATGGGCTATCTTCATATCTTCAGGTTCAATGCCTTTATATTCGGCATTAGCCTGGGCATTTATTAAGATCTTAATAAATTCCTTTGCAGCTTTTTGGGGATACCTGCCAGCCGCCATAGGCCCTTTACGATGTCCCATGCTATCGTTATGTCGTTTGAATGGGACTGCTTGTTTTAAAGCCACTACATTATCAAGATACTTTTTTGCATGACCTGTTCTCATACCTTTGATAGCTCTGCATATCTCTCTGGAATGTCTTGGAGAAATATGAAGTTCATGTCCGATAGCTTTCGATGTAGTCTCAGGATCTGTCTGTACTGAATACTGAATTCTTGACATTTAGGGTTCCTCCATCACTTTAAGGGTACGAACTTACTGGACCTGGTTGCACCTACACCAGCTGAGCCATGTGAAACTCGCCTGCGGGTAAGAGAATATTCACCGAAATAAGACCCGAGCATTTCGGGAATCACTTCTACTCTTTCAAATTGCTTACCATTATATATTTCTAAAGTCAGACCTACCATATCAGGAAATATTATCATATTTCTCAAATGTGTTTTGATAGTACTATCACCATCTTTGACTTTTTGTAGTATCTTTTTATGCTCATCATCAAATCCACGGAATATGGTCCTGCGCTGTCTTGAAGGTAAGAGCTCTGCAAACTCCTCCATACTCATCGTCTTAAGCTGTTCAAGAGTCTTCCCTCTGTATGTGAATACACCTTTTCTCTTGGGTAGTTTAGTAGATGTCTTTTTTGCCATGCTTTTTCACCTCTTTCCTGTTCTCCTTGCTGCTATTGACCCAACTTTCCTACCTGGCGGTGCATTTCGACTTACCGTCTTTGGCTTTCCGGGATGTTGCCACCCTCCGCCTCCGAATGGATGGTCAACAGCATTCATTGCTACACCTCTGACCCTGGGATACTTTGCTGCTCTCGTCTTAAGTTTATGATATTTTTTTCCTGCTTTCACATATGGTTTATCAGTTCTACCTGCACCGGCAACCACACCTATAGTAGCGCGGCAACGCGGGGATAGCCATTTCATCTGTCCACTTGGTAACTGAACAACTGTTTTTTTTGCATCATGAGCTACTAAAACGGAATAAACACCGCTTGATCTTGTTAATTGACCGCCATCTCCAGGTTTATTTTCTATATTGCATATAAGTACACCTTCCGGGATCTCACGTAGCGGGAGAGTATTACCCCCTTCAATCGGCGCAGATATACCGCATGCTATCTTCTGCCCGACTGCAACACCTTCGGGTATCAATATGAGTCGCTCTTCTCCACTATCCAGCCTAACCCTACCAATAGGAGCTGACCTTGCAGGGTCGTGCACTATCTCAATAACTTCAGCGTAGATTGTATCCTTACTGTCTGTTGCTATATGCCTGAGTTTAGCTTTGTACTTATGAGAGGGTGCGCGGTAGGTGGGTGTCCCTTTACCGCGGTTCTGTGATATGATTCTCTTTCCCATCTTTTCACCTTCCTTTAGAATATTCCCAACTTTGATGCAAGTTCACTGGCAGTACCTTCACCTTCGAAAGTTACAATAGCCTTTTTCTTGCCTTTCATTGTGATCATGGTATTAACCTTTATTACAGGGATATCATACAGTTCCTCTACCTCACGGATTATCTGGTCTTTAGTAGCATTAATATCTACAATGAACTGTAATTTGTTATTATCTTCTATAGTATAGGTGGCTTTTTCTGTAATGAACGGATGTCGTATTATAGACATTAATTCACCTCTCCAAGTGTTTTTATAGCAGATTCGGTCCAGATAGCCAATCTACCTGCATGAGTACCGGGTGCCAGCAGTTCAACATTTAATCTTTTCACTGCTATTACATCCACGCCGGATAGGTTTCTGGCAGCACGACCTATTCCATTATCCTGATTTACTATTATTAGAATACTCTTGGGTTTTTTATATTTTCGACCACGTCTCTTCCCGCCACCAGCTCTTATGTGTTTGCCATTCTTGGATCTTATTATATCACTATACACTTTTACAGCCTCCATGAATCTAACAACTTCCTTTGTAGTCTTGAGGTCCTGGAACTCATCAACTGCTACAACAGGCAAAGCTGTTTCAAATTTGTGTCCTCTATGACGTACAAGATCATCATCGATGGTGGTAGCAATAGCTGACTTTATTGCCTTTAATCTCTCTTTTTTATTTATTTTTTCAGAATAATCTTTCTCGACCTTAGGTGGATGAGCTTTCCTGCCGCCTCTGGCCTGAGATATCCTTGCTACGCGATTACCGGTCTTAATTCTGGGTACACGAGCCATGCCACGACCCGGACCCCAATTATCAGCTGATGTTTTCATACCTGCATAGGGTGTCGGACCATAAACCTGAAGTCTATTAGCCTGGGCGGCCAGAACGGCTTTCTTAATAAGATCAGGTCTATAAGCCACATTAAATATATCCGGAAGTTCTATTTCACCCTTGGAAGTTCCTGTTAAATCTATAATTTGCGCTTTGCTCATTTATTTCACCCCTGCCTTGACTCCACGCTGATATTTAATATCTGGGGTGTCACTGTATTCTTTATCTTAGCTCTTATTGCGGGTCTTAATCTGATTAACCGTTTTTTAGGACCCGGCACACTACCTTTTACCAGTATATAATTGTTTTTTACTATTCCGTAATTAAGAAACCCACCGGCAGGAGTTATGTCATTGCCATCTTCACCAATCTTAAGAATTCTTTTATTATATTCTGTTCGCTGATGATAACCAGTCTGACCTAATTGGGGGACTCGCCAGTTAACTCTTGACGGGTTCCACGGCCCTAATGTACCTATCTGTCTAAGGGACCCCTGTCTACTGTGCTTGTGTTTCATGAGGTTAATATGCCATCGCTTTACAGGACCTTGCGTCCCTTTACCTTTAGTGATAGCAGATACATCGATCATATCACCGGGATTAAAAATATCAGATATATTAATCGACGTGCCAAAAACAGATTTTGCATATTCCAGTCTGGCTTTTATATCTCCTCCTATGACCCTATTCTCCATTAAGTCCGGTTTCTTTTTTGGTACCCCTGAAATTTCAGATGGAAGTGTATAACATATCAGATTAATATTATTAACTTGTCCTTCTTCTACTAACGTCTCGATCTTACTAAGTGCATTTTTTGTATCTTTTCGCTTGGGTATGAATATTTTTTTAAATAATGTAGGGTCTAGTTCAGTAGACCATGCTTCACATAGTATTTTTGTGCCGTAAGTTTCCGGTTTACCGTATACCCTAATTGCCGCTATTTTTATAGCTGGTACTTCGAGTACTGTCACCGGGATAGATATCTCCATATTTTCCGTAAGACTTTTTGGAATGTCATCTATCATATTTACATGGGTCATACCTACTTTATATCCGGCAAATCCGCCTATTTTGGATTCTCCGTTACCTTCAGGCCATGATCGTATAACAGGAACCTGTCTTTTCGCTCTTTTTCTGGGGCTGAATGCCAGAGAACCTCGTCTTGGTCTGTGCAAATTTGGCATTATTTTCCTCCTTTATCTCTTGAATATTGTTGTTATTAAGCCTACCTGACCAGGTTCAGCACAGACAGTGTAGCCCATATGGCTTCTTCTGTTCTTACTGTAGCTGTACCCTGTTCGGGTATGATGTTCAGTGTCTCGCACTGGATATGTGAGAGTTGTGTTCCCTCATTTGCCAATATCGATTCCACACCTTGTTTGGGTGATCCGAATACAATAGCAGTTAATGATGATTGTCTGATCATACTACCGATGTTTGTTAGAACACTTGTATTTAATACCTGGCCCTGTCGTCCGGTTACTATGATCAGTGCACCTTGTTTTGAAAGCTCTTTGAGAGCTTCAGAAAGGCTATTTGCTATTATAATTGAGTATCCCCAATATAGTGGAATCTCATCTTTTTCTACAAGTTTTACTTGTAATGGTCGTCTTAAAGAGATCCTGACATTAACGCGCTCTCCTATTGATACTTCCTGCTGAAGTACTTTAAGAGGAACCGGGCTATCTATTCCGATATCGACCCATGCATATTTATCAGATCCTACTTTTTTCTCGCTAATTTTTTTTTTTGGTTGTGAAACCACTACTCCAACGCGGTATTCTCCTACGTTGATGTGTGATGACCTTGATTCTATCGGATGATGAGGTGTTCGTAGCGGCGGGAGTGTTCCTGCATATCGCAACTGTTCCTTTAGAGGAAACAGTCGTTTGCGCAAATATTGCGGTGTTTCCACATATGCAAGTAACAGATTGATGAACTTGGTGTCATCAAACTGAGAGTCACGATATATAATGATATTATTGACCCTGAATACCGCAGCTGCCCTAGCAATCTGGCCTACTTTATATGTTTTTATTCTTTGGTCTTTTGATTCTGATGTAAAAGACGAAGGAATAATTATTGTCGAACCATTATTGAAGGGTGATATTGTCATCGTATTTTTTAAACCTTATGATATAAGATATAATATTTAAGTGTTTGGTTACTTAATAAGCCAGAATTATAATTACGGATTTCTATGAATTCTGGAGTTAACGAGGATTTTTTTCTAAAATTTCATTTAATACTTTAATCCCGGATCCAATTGTTTCTAATTGTTTTTTAACTCTGTTCAAATCTGTTTCACAATCAAGATCAGAACATAATTGAGTAATCTTATTGATTATAGCATTACTAATAAACTCTTGTGTTTCAGGAGTTATCGAAGTTGAAAATGACCGGGAAGTTAAAGATTGATCAGATGGCCTATTAGGTGTAACATTTTTTCTCTCAATTTCTTTCTTTATTTTTTTTTCTATTTTATTTTCATCTATATTTTCGTTTTTATTTTTACTTTTATTTAGGTGAGAATCACAGATTGGACATATTACGTCACCATGATACCTAAATAGTGGTGCACCACATTTGCAATGTTGAGCTAACATGGTCCCTCCTTGCTCCAGTAATTTACTAATTTTTTCTATTTTATTATCTTTTTCATTTTGAACCAAATATATCACCAAGTTACTTTATTAAACAATAGAATATAAGTAATATAAACACTTAAACAAAACGCTAGTTTCCATATGATAATTAAATTTAACTTATTATTATTCATATGTATCTAATAAATAATATTAACAAAAAATATTAAGTTTTTGGTGATGATAAGTATGTCGACAGAACCCGAAGAAATAATTACACAATGTATTGAAGTAGTAAGTCGTATTATTAACGATGACACAGTGCCCAGAAATATTAGAAGATCAGCAGATGAAATAAAAAAAATATTAATAAAAAAGCAGGATTCACCTTCTATCAGAGCAGCTCTTAGCATAAGAATATTAGACGATATCAGTACTGATCAAAATTTGCCATTACATACAAGAACATTAATATGGAATTTAGCTGGACAGCTCGAAACAATCCCAGTAGATGATTGACCCATCCCCATGATTTCGTCTGGAAAATTAAAAATTAGCTAATGATGTTTTTTTAAAACATCTGGATATTTAAATGCATTTAGTATCTACTACAAATCTAATGTGAAACTAAAATCAAATTATTTTTGATGCTTATTGATTATATCGTTTTTTCAGGCTATTTGATAAATAGTAGAATACTATTAATTAATAATTAAACACAAACAGAAAAAATTATGTAATAGTAAATTTATTGTAATTTGTCTATACATAAATTGATCCGATGAGTAGAAATTTTATATAAATTCAAAATCAATTTCACAATAATTAGAATCGCTAAATATTAATGTAGACGAAATTTCAGATAAACAAGTATCTCAAGCTATTTATGTCCTACTTAAGTTAATCGAAAGATTGTACTCAAAAAGCTGAAAACCAAAATCTACGAGATGAAATCAATTTATTGAAAAAAGAAAAAAGTAAACCGAAATCTTTAATACAGTAAAAGGTTATTATAGTTTAACCTATTTTTTTATAATTTTATTATTCATTGTAAAATTTCTATTTTTTAAATCTCTAAACGAAATTATACCCTTGGTCGGTTATATAAACATTCCAGATGAAATATAGGGGACTAATTTTTACCTATTAATAGTTATAAAAAATCCCTCTCGAGTTGAAATGAAGGGGTCTTAACCAGAATCTATAAAAAGGTATATTTCCATTAGAAAATCTGGGGTCTACCAAGATTTGGGGAATAATAAAATAAATTCAATTTACAGGATCTCATATAATAC
>MZXQ01000261.1:0-3317 GCA_002926195.1 Candidatus Methanomarinus sp. HR1
CTGACATTAAACCGTTTACAAATATTGCCCACCGTTGTGTTTTTCTCGTTGTACAGGACAAGGGCCATTTGAAAGGTTTCCGGATCCAGGACCTTCGGCCTTCCTCCTTTCCTTCCCCGGGCGCGGGCACTGACAAGACCGGCCATGGTTCTTTCCCGGATCAGATTTCGTTCCAACTCGGCAAAAGCACCGGTAATATGAAAAAAAAACTGGCCGGTCGGTGTAGTGGTGTCAATGGCCTCGACAATACTTTTAAAACCGACTTCGCGATCTTTGAAAGCGTTGATCAGCTCGATGAGCTGCCTCAGGCTACGGCCCAGACGATCCAGCCGCCAGACGACCAAGGTGTCGCCAGGCCTGAGATAGGAAAGGGTTTCATTTAATATTTTCCTCTCCGCCTTGACGCCACTGATAATTTCTTTATAGATCTTGTTACAACCATTTTTCTTCAAAGCCTCGACCTGGAGATCCAGATTTTGATCCCGGGTTGAAACCCGCGCATATCCTATCAACATTATTTTAATCCTCCGAATTGTGCCAAAACCATTATCATGGTACATATACTGACATGTTGATTTTGTCATCTGCTTTGGCACGCTTTTTCGTCCATTTACTGTTTTTTTATTCAGCAGCAAGAGAGTGTGCCTGAAACGAAGGTTTTTGGCACAGAAACAATGAGCAAGAAAATCCCGGAAGAGAGGCTGTTGGAACTAAAGAAGCGTTTAGATCTTCTGCCGCCGCGAAATCATGAACGGATAAAGATGATCCAAACCTTTGCCGACCTCTATGCTGTTTCTGTAAGTTCCGTTTATCGTGCATTAAGGGAAAAACGAACCCCGAAATCTCTACGCCGTGCCGATGCAGGGTTTACCAGAGTTCTTCCAAATGCAGAGATGGAGCTGTATTGTCAGATAATCGCTGCCATGAAACTGAAGACCCGCAATAAAAAAGGGCATCACCTTCCCACGACGGAAGCCCTTCGCCTTCTCGAAGACTTTGGCGTCGAAACCGCCCAGGGCCTGAAGAAACCTCCAAGAGGAATACTGAAAAAGGCAACGGTCAACCGTTACTTAAAAAAATGGGGTTATGATTTTCTTTCCTTGGATGTGGAACCTGTAGCTGTAAGGTTTCAGGCCAAATATTCAAACGATTGCTGGCAGTTTGATTTAAGTCCATCGGATTTGAAGCAGTTACCGGAGTGGCCTGCATGGGTTGAGAACAGGAAAGGCAGACCCACACTCATGCTTTATAGCGTGGTCGATGACCGAAGCGGTGTCGCTTACCAGGAATATCACGTTGTTTTTGGTGAGGATGTAGAGGCGGCTCTCCGTTTTCTTTACAGGGCGATGGCAGTAAAGGAGATTGAGGGCTTTCCTTTTCAGGGTATTCCTCAAATGATCTACACTGATAACGGTCCGATTGCCAAGAGCCAGGTGTTTCAGAAGGTTTTGGAATATCTCGGTATTGANNAAGGATGGTCGCCGTACCACAGCCCGGGCAAAAGGAAAAGTTGAACGACCCTTTCGAACAATTAAGGAAATTCATGAAACACTCTATCATTTTCATACACCAAAAAATGAGGAGGAAGCAAACACCTGGCTCTTGAATTATGTCCTTCGTTATAACGAAAAGGGCCATCGATCAGAAAACCATTCGCGGATAGAGGATTGGATAAAAAATCTGCCGGCTTCCGGGCTGCGGAAGGTGTGCTCATGGGATAGATTTGCAACTTTCGCAAGGGAACCGGAACGTCGGAAAGTAGCCAGTGATGCAACTATTAAAGTGAATGGCGGAACGTATCGAGTAGACTCGGCCCTTGCCGGGTATGATGTGATTTTATGGTGGGGGCTTTTTGACACCGAACTGTTCATAGAGCATGGAGAGGAAAAGTTCGGCCCATTTCATCCCGACGATGGACCCATTCCCCTTCATAGATTCCGTGCTATGCGCAAAACCAAGGCAGAAAAGAGAGCGGATTCCATTGAAAAGCTGGCCAAGGAAATTGCACTGCCCAAAGAGGCCCTTACCGATGACAGCAGAACAACGGCAGCGTTTAAGAGATGCCTATCCGAGGAAACACCTGTTGTTCAGTTTAAAGACTCTGATCCTTTTCAAGAATTCACCTATCCTGGCGTTCTGGAAGCCAAAAAGGCCATAGCGAATTATCTGGGTATCCCTCTCTCCAAGCTGTCTGAACAACAAAGAGAGAAAATCGATACAATATTATCCGGCTCTCTTCAAAAGAAAGAAATCATGGATGAAATCAGGCGATATTTTCGGCAACAACGACAAGGGGCAAGAAATGTTAAGTGATGTGATGAGTCATTTTAAACTGGTGAAGGAATTTCGCAACGTTGGGTATTTTGAGACAGACCATCATAAACAGATTGTTCAAGAACTCAAAATGGCGATCCAGCAAGGAAAGCTCATTGCCGTTGCCGGAATTGTGGGGTGCGGTAAAACTACCACGCTGAATAAAATACGTGATACCCTTGTTAAAGAGGGAGAAATAATCGTTGCCAAATCCCTTTCTGTAGAAAAAGCCAGAGTTACCCTCAGCACTCTTATGATGGCACTGTTTTATGATCTTTCCACTGAAAAGGATTTTAAAATTCCGACTCAATCAGAAAAAAGGGAAAGGAAGCTTCAAGAGCTTATAACGAAACGGAAAAAGCCTGTAGCTCTTTTTATTGATGAGGCCCATGATCTTCATGGTAACACCTTAATTGGCCTGAAACGCCTCATTGAGATGGTACAGGATTGCGGCGGCACACTTTCCGTGGTTCTTGCCGGGCACCCAAAATTGAAAAATGACCTCCGCCGATCATCCCTTGAAGAAATTGGCTCCAGAACAACCGTCTTTGATTTGGATGGAATAGCGGCCAGCAAGCGCGGCTTTATTGAATGGCTCCTTCACAAATGCACAAAGTCCGGAACGGATATTCATTCCATACTTACCGAGGAAGCAGTTGACCTATTGGCCGAACGTCTTCTCACTCCTTTACAAATTGAACATCATCTCACGCTTGCCCTTGAAGAGGGGTATTTGATTGGAGAAACGCCAGTCCCGGCAAATGTGGTTGAATCTATTCTCGCAAAAGATATTGATGGTCTTGAACAGAAACTGACCAGACATGGATATAATGTGAAAACTCTTGCCGCGACAGTCAACGTGCAACCAAAAGTTATCCGATCTTTTCTGCGTGGAAAATTATCACCTGGACAAACTCAGGAGATCCAGGTGGAAATGCTCGCTGCCGGAATCCCTCTTTAGCCGAAAGACAAACGGTTGCTGCTTATTCGCATTTAATGTGAGC
>MZXQ01000261.1:3363-3817 GCA_002926195.1 Candidatus Methanomarinus sp. HR1
TTTCGTCCCCGTTCCTTAATAAACTTTGACGACAAATTCCAGTCGGCCGTGTTTGATAGTATTGACAACAAGCGGACGAACTGCCTTGCCGTTTGACTTGATCCAAATTTTACCCATAACACCCGTAAAATCACTGGTGTTATGGATCATTTGGTTAATGCATGCCCTATTGCCGGGTGTGCTACATCGGTTCATTGCATTGAGCAGAAGGGCATATCCCTCAGCCCCCAAAGCAGCGTAGGTGGTTGCCCTGCCATCAAAAAGTGAATGAAACGACTTGGTTGCCTCTTTTCCAAAAGAGGTTAGGGGCATAAGATTACTATAAAGATCAGTAGCCAGTATGCCTTCCAATAGGCCTGATTCTTCTTTGTGCTGTGTTAACACTGTGGCTAGTAGTCCATCGCTTCCCATCATCTCAGGCTTCCAACCCATTTTCTTCAGCGCTTTGACAATC
>MZXQ01000261.1:3873-4154 GCA_002926195.1 Candidatus Methanomarinus sp. HR1
GGAGTAGGAGCTGTCAGGGTTGCTGAATACGGCAACGGTATCGATCAGCAGGTCATCCTTGATGAACAGGGCGGCAACCGTTCCCTGAAAAGTGTCGTCAAAACAGAGTTGGCTGACAAAACTAGTGTTTATGGTGACATCCGGATGCGTGGCAATGAGCGCCAGGATTGGCGTTTTATAAGTATCTGCAATAGGAGCAATTTCCAACACAGGGTCACTGCTTGACAAGATCAGTATAGCTGATACCTTATCTGATTCCGTCAATTTCTCGAGGGCCTTGA
>MZXQ01000261.1:4254-4920 GCA_002926195.1 Candidatus Methanomarinus sp. HR1
ATCTTTTTGCCGCTTGGTTGAATAGCAGATTGCTGATCGCATCCGTTGAACAGGAATACTAATGCAATGAGAATTGCAAGATGGATTAATCGTTTCATCATACCCCTATGGAATATAGATAGTGCTTGCTCTGATGATAAGTTTCTTGGCAAAATTGGCTTGAATCTTCCTTTTGAACTGAGCCAGGTCCTCCCGGGTTAAAGGTTCCCGTGCCATTATGTCCATTACGATCACCTCTTTATCTCTGTGGTGACTCAGCTCGGCTTTTTTGACAATGAGATATTTTCCATTAACCAAAAACCGTTCCTGCTGCCAGCTCGTTTCAAAAACCATTGTTTCGACGATACGGTTATAGGAGAGGTAAAGGGGAATCGTAATCAGGATCAGAAAGAGCGCCACAAGCCCTATGTTGCGCTTGCTGCGCACTGCCGCTGAATAGCCGAGAACCCTGAAAGTAAACGTGGCAGCCAGGATGATGCCGATCAGATTGGTCGCAAAGAGCAAAAAGGCCTGACCAAAAAAATAAAAATCCCACCGTCCGATTCCGATGCCTGCGACGGCCAAAGGAGGCACCAGGGCAACAGCAATCGATACTCCGGCAAGGCTTTGAAGAATTTCCTTGAATGATTTGGTATAGGCGCCGGCAATCCCGGCAATGACGGCCAC
>MZXQ01000261.1:4952-5848 GCA_002926195.1 Candidatus Methanomarinus sp. HR1
GGTTTATGCGGAAATAACAGGGTGATTAATGCTGCAGCCAGCAGGGCTATTATGATGCCAATGATGATTTTTTTTGCGGATCTTTTTGACATACGCCCGTCCTGCCGCAGCAATCCCATGGCAAGGGAAACGATGGGCGCCATCAAAGGAGCCAGCAGCATGGCTCCAATGACCACGGAGGCGCTGTCCAAATAAAGTCCGACGGTCGCCAGCATGGTGCTGAACACCATCAATACGAGATACGCGGGATTTATCCTTGCATCCTCGCGCAGCGCAATGAACAGATCGCGAAAGCGCTCTTCAGAGGCGTAAGGAAAAAACGGAATGGTTTTCTTTTTTGCTTTAAGAAGTTCTTTTCCTATGGGAAGATTATCAATGTTGATTCTTTCTTTTGCCGGTTGGGATTTTCTGCGTTTTTCGCGGAGCCTTGTTCCAATATTGATACGCACTGCTTCCTGTATGGTTTCACAATGGAGCGGAGTATGTGTTGCAGGCTCACCATCAACAAACACGCGAAGCTCCCTTTCTGATTCAATATCGATCTGAGGACTTTTGATATATCCAATGGTGCTGGGGACAGGTTTACGTCTGACAGTGCGTTTGAGCGATTGTCCGAGGAATTTCAAATACTCAATGATTGAAAGGGGTGCGGAAACAAGCAGTGATATCATTCCATCCGTGAAAGAACTGTCGTGTGAGATCAACCTGGAAGCCAGAGTTCCCTCGTGGTGCTGAACGATCATGCACCCACATGCGGCTGTTTTGATCTTTTGTTTGCTTGATGTAGTGAAACTAAAAGTGAAGAGTTCAAGCCCGATAAATCTCTTCAGAGCTTTCACTACTATGCTCAACCGACTGATATCACCGGGGGAATCCATCAGCGGAAGTCGACCAAT
>MZXQ01000261.1:5879-6059 GCA_002926195.1 Candidatus Methanomarinus sp. HR1
GCATCAGATTTTCCAGGAAGGGCATAATATCTTCTCAGACCTTTTTGTGTGTGCATGGGAACCAGGCCAACACTGAAGTCGTATTTCATTGCAAGACCCAAAACCGTCTTGATGACATCCAGCGTCCCTGAAACCACCGCGTGGCCCACGCCATCAAGCAATCCTTCAGGATCTCGCATC
>MZXQ01000260.1:0-1023 GCA_002926195.1 Candidatus Methanomarinus sp. HR1
GATGATTTTAACACTCTCTTTGATGCAAGAATATCAAAAATGGAATATGAACTAACCGAAATAAAAGATAAGATCGTAGTTCTGGAATCCTCTTCTTCTTACAATTTAACCGATAAACGAAAGACCTGAATATATCAGATATTTATGGAAGTAATTTTAATGTCTCATTGATCTACTACCAAAAATAACACATAAGTATTTATTTAACCAATCGAAAACAATATGAATAAGTTATTACAAATTATATAATGTTGGGGCAATAACGGTGTCGTATTCATCCCCTCCGATCCGTAATGCCCCATTTATATCTAACTGATTTTTCTATAGTAGTCATCTATCCGATAGCAGTACCGTTTTTTACAGATCGTTCAGGCATAAGCAGTATTGCTCCTGATTCATCGGCTGCCAGGATCATTCCCCTGGATTCCGTTCCAAATATTTTTGCTGGTTTCATATTTGCCAGCAGGATAATCTGTTTGTCAACAAGTTCTTCTGGTAAGTGGGTTTGTGCAATACCTGCTACTACCTGTCTTGGCTCAGTTTCACCTATATCTACCATGAGTTTCAATAGTTTATCAGAACCTTTTATTTTTTGAGCCGTGACGACTGTTCCTACCCTGATATCCATAGTTTTAAATTCATCAAATGTTATCTCAGGAATCTTTGGTGATATACTTGCTTCTTTTGCATTTGCCTGTGCTACTCTCTTATTTAAAATAACATTCATCTCCTTGATCTTTTTATCATCGATCTTCTCAAATAGGGTTATAGGTTTTGGAAGTTCTGTACCTGATTCTATCTCTATAAGAGCTTCATTATAATTCAACTGTGTGACATCCCCATTTTGACCCAGATGACCCCATGCTTCTTTCATCTTGATCGGGAGTACGGGTTCACTTAGCAGTACCAGTGCCTTTGCAATCTGGAGACAATCTTTCACTATACGGCTACAGGCCTTCGTATCCTGTTTTATCAGATGCCAGGGCTCATATGACTGGAAGTATGTATTGCCATATCCTGACA
>MZXQ01000260.1:1062-1373 GCA_002926195.1 Candidatus Methanomarinus sp. HR1
AAATGTAGTGTACGGTACAGGAAATTACCCAGAGATCCCACCAGTTCGTTATTTGTTTTATCCTGGAATATCTTCCATGAAAAATTCAGGTCTTTGGTATGGGAGGTATAACTGGCAAGGTAATAACGCAGAAGATCAGGATGAAAACCGTGATCAAGATAATCCTCATTAACCCACACTACATATCCTCTGCTTTTACTGAATGTCTTATCCTCTATTTTTACCATTCCCGAAGCTATTACTGCCCAGGGCAGTGAATAGTTGGCACCTTTAAGCATAGCTGGCCAGAAAATGCAGTGGTGATATGCTAT
>MZXQ01000260.1:1439-2578 GCA_002926195.1 Candidatus Methanomarinus sp. HR1
CCAGGGAACCGTACACCCCATTCAAGGTTGCGGGTTATGCACCAGTCCCTGAGTTCCTTGGTAACCCATTCCATAGCATAGTTCCTGGCATTATCAGTTCCTTTTAGAGTCTGCAAATGTTCAAGCAGAAAATCCTTAAAGGTTGATAATTTGAAGAAGAAATGCTCTTGCTGTCTATATTTGGCTTTATTTCCGCATATCTTACATACCGGATCACGTATCTCCCCTGGTTCCAAATGCCTGCCGCAGCCTTGATCACATTCATCTCCTCTTGCCCGGGATTCACAGTACGGACAGATACCTTCCACATACCTATCAGGCAAGAACTGTTCGCATTGGCTGCAGTATGCCAGATCGATTATTTTTGGGTAGACATAATCATTCTTAATCAGCTTATTGACAATATCGTTGGTTCTGTTATGGTTTACCTTGTCATCAGTACTCCCGAAAGAGTCGAACCTGATATCCAGGTTCTTGAATACTTCATCAAAATGGCTGTGATATTTTTCAATAAGTTGTTGCGGTGTTGTGCCTAATTCCTCCGCACTTACTACGATAGGCGTACCATGAGTATCCGAACCGCATACAAATACGGTTCTTTGGCCCTGTTTGCGTAGTGATCTGACATAAATATCAGCTGGAATATATGTTCGTAAGTGTCCTATATGGCATCTGCCATTAGCATAAGGCAGTCCACAGGTGATAAGGACAGGTTTATCGGTTGGAAAGTCTGACATTGAAATTGGGTCCTCCAGTATAAATACATATGAATATATGTTTATTGTAAAATATGTTTCCATTAATATAGATGCTGGAAATGATACCTGACTTCGACAATATGCGTACACTATATCGTTGGATATAATGGAGCCGTATGCTTGTTTTTAGGATATTTTGACCGCAAAAGATTTAAAAGGGTAACAACTTATAGAAAGCTAATAATCCGTATATGACGGGATTAAGAGGGTGATGAAAACGTGTGCGACAATTGTCGATTCTGTAGGAATCTACAAGGTTGCAGGCGGAAAAAATATAATTCACTCTAATTTATACCCGAACCACCGGGTAATAATAAGAAATCCAAATGAGGAGGAAAAAGAATGAAAAATTTGAAAACTATAATATGTTTTATGGTGCTC
>MZXQ01000259.1 GCA_002926195.1 Candidatus Methanomarinus sp. HR1
TTCTTATCCCAATATCAGTTGCATCAAAAATGTCAACTGTACCACCAGACTTATTTAGTAAGTTTCAGATATCTTTTCCACAATTAAATTGTTATGACAGTAGTTACCCGAAATATTAATATTAAATAAGGATTGTTATTCGTTTCATGAACATCATGGTAGCAGAATATGCAGTAGGTGCTGGTGAAGGGGGTACTATTTTATTAGAAGGCAAGGCTATGTTAAATGTACTGGTCAATAGCTTTACCAAAGCAGGGCATAGAGTTATATATCCTACCACTGGTCCGGTAATTCCTCATGGGACAGGGGTTAAGACAGATGATCTTAAAAAAACCATAGCTGAACTTGCCAGTCGTAGTGATGCTGCACTGGTGATTGCACCTGATGAACTGTTAAGTGAACTTACACAGATAGTTGAAGATAACACAATAAACCTGGGCTGTCCTTCTGGGTCTGTAACATTGTGTGCTGATAAGCTCTTAACCTCAAAAATACTTGCTGAAGGCGCAATCAAGGTACCAGTAACTGCTACTTGTGAGAATCAGGATATATTCTCACCAGATGAGTGTGTAGTAGTAAAACCCAGATGGGGATGTGCTTCAGAGGATACGACTCTAACGGTTTATGGTAAATTATCCCATATACCTGATGGTTTTGTGGCGACGCAGTACATTCAAGGTGAACATTTGAGTGTCAGTCTGGTCGCAGGAGATAATATATTGCCTCTGAGTGTTAACCGCCAGAATATCAAAATAAGCAGTAGTATTCAGTATGATGGAAATATGGTCGGTATGGATTCAGGCAGGAACCCTGAGGTAATTAAGGTTGCACAGCGTAGTGCCATGCTGCTCGGATGTCGCGGATATGTGGGTGTTGATATTGTACTGGCTGATGAACCCTGGGTGGTTGATGTGAACCCGCGCCCTACTACGTCAATTATCGGGATTGATAGGGTGATAAAAGTTGAACTCGGAGAATTGATATTAAAGGCACGGTTTGGTGGACTGCCTGAGTGTGTGGATTTAACAGGGGAGTTCTTTTTTACAAAAGTTGATTTACACTTGTGATTATATCAACAGGATCCTCACCATCAAATAATCGTTCATTTATTATATTTTTTGCATTACGATAATTATTCATTAATCTTTCAGATACAGTTGGGTCTCCATAGATTTTCCACATTCCACGTTTGGTATTCTGCAGGGAATTGAGACCCATAAATCCCTTAACATCCTTAAGTGGTATCCCCAGGAATATGCCAATCTCAGGAGGACATTGACAGGTATATCTGTACTCAAGCATACTTAATGCAAATTCAATAGAATATGATTCATATCCACATGAACATAGAAATTCCCTGACCGGCTTTTTCTTCAATAGCTTATTTAATTGATAGTAATTGAAAAAAAGGACAATGACATTCTTATCAGTTCTTTTCAGTTCATAATAATTGATTGTGGATTTAGTAAAAATATTTTTTTTATAACAATCCCATACATCCGGCAGCCCACCATTATAAACTGAGACATTCATCAATGTTGCTGGTTTTATACCTGCAATAGTGGGTGCAATACACCTGACCAATCTATAAGAAAATTCATGTTGGCTCATAATGGGGCAGACTATCCTATTCTTCTCATGCCGCACTGGTAATATTCATTAATTTTGATGTTTTTTCAGAATAATTATCACTGTGTTTAGATCTGGCTTTAGTCCCGTTCTTTGCAGCCACCAGGAGATCATTAAGATCAGAATGCAGATTAATTGGACTATCTGTCTGTTTATTTATATCTCTGGTAGGACAAAAGAGAACGATGGTATCATATTGAGTGAGTTCATCTATACTGGCGTCCATCACATTTTTTAAGGTGACATGTACACCACCCTTTTCAAGTCCATTTGCTGCATACTCTGCAAGTGCCTCTGTATTTTTTACAGTAGGGGCAAATACTACAATTGCTTTTTCCATGTTATTTATCACTTCCTAATTTTTATCTTAATTGATATGATATGCTATTATGTGGTAGTTAGGTATACATGTAGTAT
>MZXQ01000058.1 GCA_002926195.1 Candidatus Methanomarinus sp. HR1
TCTTTATAGGTTCCGTATGAACTGGTGCATCTGCTGCTACAAGGGCACAGTTCAAAAAAACCAACACAGTCAAAACTATTAATACTATTGTCTTCTTGTAATAATTCAAAGTACTACCCCCATAAACTTATAAGTATCCGGATTGACTTTTTTACAGGTTATCAATCCCCACTCAACAACTTGATATATCGAAAATGCTCACTCCGTTCACATTTTCTAATCTTCAGGCGAAGATTTGCGAATCTTCTAATCTTCGGCTCTTTCGAGAGCCTCAAGCAAAGATTCTACGAATCTTCTAATCTTCGGCTCTTTCGAGAGCCTCAGTCAATAAAATCCGACCGGATGTAAGATTTTGTTCTCAGTTCCCACTATCTATCAGGAGTTTTCATTGCTAAATTGCTCGCTCCAAAACCAAAGATTTTTATAAATAATACATCATAATTATTTTTCGTTGATTTAATATAAGTTTTGTTTATATAAATAATTTTTTGCATAAATGAACACGGATTAAAATTCCTAAACCGATCACAAATGTATATCATGAACAAAATCCTCCCTCCGGTCGGATTTTCTTGAGTATATCAAGTTACACTTAATATACTATAAAAAAAATGAATGATGGGCAGATATTTTAGGGAGGTATATTTGACGGATATATACTGTTGGGTGGGAATAAGATCTAAAACACTCCCCATCAATTACTAATTATCTGTTAATCTATAAATACCTTTTCATAATTGTCATGATAATGAGGGGGATATACAATACATATCATTATATAGTCTTCTGATAGGGATAATTCTATGATGCAATTACAATTCGGCACAGCCGGCACTCCAATCAGTTCTCCCTCCAGAGACAGCCTATCAGGAGTTAAGCGAGTCAAAGAACTGGGACTGGACTGCATGGAAATAGAATTTGTCCGTGGAGTGAAAATGGGTACTAAAACTGCAAATAAAGTAAAAAAGACATCTGAAACCTGTGGTATAACACTAAGTGTCCATGCACCTTACTATATAAATCTAAACTCAAGAGAAATGAACAAGGTCGAAGCCAGCCGGAAGCATATTCTTAACTCAGCACTCATCGGATCAGTAATGGGTGCAAGAGGGGTAGTATTCCATCCTGCCTTTTATCATGATGATCATCCTGATATGGTATACGGGATTGTAAAGACACATCTGCTGGAATTGAGTAAGCAGGTGGAAGATGAAGGTCTTGATATACTGCTGAGGCCTGAGACCATGGGCAAAGCCTCACAGTTTGGCAGTCTGGTTGAACTTCTCGAAATGAGTGCTGAAATTGATGGTGTACTACCCTGTTTTGATTTCGCCCACATGCATGCCAGAGGAGGTGTAAATAATTCTTATGAAGAATTTTGCGAGATCCTGGGTGCAATAGAAGATCATCTGGGCAGGGAAGGATTGGATAATATGCACATCCATATTTCTGGTATTGATTATGGACCGAAAGGCGAAAAGAAGCACCTGGTATTGGAGGAATCCGATATGGACTATCACGGACTCATTAAGTCATGGAAAGAATATAATATAAACGGTACAGTGATATCAGAAAGTCCGAATATAGAAAAAGATGCACTCCTGCTCCAGAAGTTATATAGAGAGTAAGAGCAAAGCTTAGCACCCGTCCGGATTAATGATCGATCTGTGAAAGATCCCAATCAATTGATTCCAGGAAATGGTATGCTGCCTTTGCTGCTTCAAATTCAGCAGTAGCTTTATTTTGTCCTTCTCCGGTAATGCCATGCAGTAATGTGCCATCAATACGTATCCCAAGTACGAAATGATGGGTATTATCCTGCTTATTGAACTTATCTTCAAATTCGGGATACTCGATAAAAGGAGTATATCGATTCAATTTCTGATATTTATGGATCAGGGCATCTTTATGATTTTTTTGTATAACCACTTCTATCAGTTTTGGTTCATTATTAAGAAGATTTGAAATATCTAAAAAATCAAGGATAAACCGTTTTACTATAGTAATTGACCTGTCATTATCAAGATATATAGCAGCAATCAAAGCTTCAATAATATCACTACCTGAACATGTGTGCAGATCGTTGTTATGGGCACCATTGTCATCAGGACAATTATAGATATATTTACATAGATCATGCTTTTTTGCACAGTCTGACAGATACTGGTTATTCACTATCTTCTGCCTGACCTTTGACATTACACCTTCTGGTGTCAGGTCAACGAAAGCTTCATTATCCTGAAGCTGCATCCATTTTTCATACAATAGTCCGGCAATAACAAGAGATAATACGGCATCTCCCAGGTATTCCAGTGCCTGGTTATCAGTACATTCAGTGTGTTCATTAGAGTATGCACGAGTGGTTATTGCTGTAATACCCAGGTTTTTATCTTTGAAATGGTAGCCTATTCTTTTCTCTATTTCTGATAAATTAGGGTCATACTTCGTTTTTTCCATGTTATTCCGTAATGTATTATAAACATCCCATATCTATTTTTATATATGAACCAGCAGAGTTTTAGTATAGCAACTCTGGTAATTCCTGCCCATGGGAGGACTACCAAAGTTATTTAATCCACGAAAACCTATCTAAGACCTTACCACCAGCATATAGTCCATTCAATACTGTTTGCGGGGGTGGCCCAGCCAGGTCAAAGGCGATGGGCTTAGGACCCATTCTCGTAGGAGTGCGAGGGTTCGAATCCCTCCCCCCGCATTAAACAATCATTCGGGTTTATCAGACGCGGGTTTCAGGTCAATGGTTTTCATTGATCGATCCGGGTCTATAGTATCCATTATAGATATAATCCTTTCCCATACAGCTTTCACACCGTTTCCAGTCAGGGTAGACATTATCATATCACACTGCTTATCTAATTTCATATCCTGTATATCATCAAAAAGATCTGATTTATTTGCAGCTGTTAATACCGGCATATCAATATGCTCCTTGATCTCGTTGTGTAGTCGCATCTGGTCATCAAGTTCATACCCACATGTACCAGTCGGATCGATAATAAATAAAAGCACATCTCCCAGATGCCTGAGGGCCAGAATAGCCTGGAGTTCTATCTCATTACGCTGTCCCAGTGGTCTGTCCAGCAGACCTGGCGTATCTATGATCTGGTGTCTTTGCCCTTTTATCTCAACATGCCCTATGGCCAGTCCTTTGGTAGTAAAAGGATATGATGCAATTTTGGGTCTGGCACTGGATACATGTGATACGAAACTGGACTTACCTACATTCGGATAACCTGCGATCACAATAGTAGGTTCCATCACTACATCAGGAAGTTTTCGTAATTTGTTCCTTGCATCATTCAAGAAACTTAAATTCTTATCAATATCCCTCATAATAGAGGACATCCTCCCAAAAGCCGCACTACGAATTGCTTTGGGATTATCGCTGTGTCGCATCTTTCCCACGTGCGTACGACCGATCTCATAGATCTTTTCACCGGCCCACTGTACAGATCCCAGGTTTGATCTAAGCATATCCACACTTACTAATACATCTGAGAGTTCACGGTAGAATTCAGGGATATTCTCAAAACTGGGAAATTGGCGCACTATATCTGTCAAGTTATCAGAGAGAATATTTGATGCAGTCAACAGCATTGATTCTTCTGCACGTCTGCGTGAGTATACTGAGCGGACCGTCTTTCCCTTCCTGGCACGACTGGCACGACGAAAAGCTTTATTAAGTAATTCTTCTGATGTAGGGACAGTCTTGATCTTCTCAAATATCATGGTTTCTCATATGCTGTTAGAATGATAAAGATTTGGGACAGGTAGTTTACTCTATAAATCTATCCCTGAACTTACGGTCCCTCATTAAACATGATTTTGCTCTGTATATCCCGGTCTTCTGAATACGGCGCCAGATATCTTTAATAGGATCATTGTATATATTTCCATAGGGAATTGGGACACATGCACAGGGCAGGACATCTCCCTGCGGAGTTACATGGAGCCAGCGCCGCCCGGCGAAACAGCCAGTTACATCCATTATTTGTGGTATTGAAAAAATCTTAACAGGCCCACCATGCCTTCGCGATGCAAATTCATCCAGTATCACGCGATGTTGGGGCAGAAGAATCTCCTTCTCATGATCTATCCATCTGCCAGTGGGTACGATCTCATAAAATGAGAGTTCATGGACCTTCATATCTACAGCCAGATCGTAAAAAGCGTCAAGATCATATATATTATGGGGCGCTATCACCACATATATATCAACCAGCAAACCCGCATCCAGACAATACCCAATCGCGTTCATAGCTTCGTTAAATACACCCGCCCTACCTCTAATCCTGTCGTGCTCTGCCTCATGTGGGCTGTCAAGTGATACATTAACCGCATATAGACCGGCAGTGGATAATGCCTGTGCTTTGGATGAGGTAAGACCTGATCCTGATGTGAACACTGTTGAGATGGCTTCTTCCGGTACATAGGCTACCAGTTCTTCCAGTCCCTCATATACCATTGGTTCACCGCCGTCAAAAATGATCTGTGTTGTGCCCAAACGTACGATCTGGTTGATAATATCCTTGACAACCGGAATAGAAAGATTAGTCTTATGTTTTGTATCAGGTAGTGCACAGTGGATACAATTATTGGGGCATTCTTCGGTAATAGAGATAGTAACCTGATCAGGAATGGTTGATGCCGGAATACCCAGTTTCCAGGCAGTTTCCGATATCATACTTTTCATCTGGCTGTCTACCAGTCTGTCGAAAGCCTGGCTCGGAACAGGAGGCATCCATGTTGAGAAATATAGGGTATCTGAAGTGAGTTTGATCGGGTACTGATCGTTAAAGATACTGACCATATCTTTGGTGAAATGATCTATTAAAGGGGCTGCCGGACTGGTGGTCCTGGTTTTTATGACACCACTATCCACGTAGGCTAATACTTTAAAGAATGCGTTCCCGTAGATCTTGTAATATTGTGGAGTCATGGTTTTTCAATAGTATATATTCTATAAGAATATTGCGAAGATTCTATGGTTTTTTCCTCCCAACTTCTTTAAATTAGGATTCTATTACAATTCCTAACTTTATTAGGGCAGGTGATTTGTACACCTAACAGTATTATTTAATGTCAGATAGGTACTACTAAAAAATACATGATAGTATCTTCTAATAATTAAATATGAACTCAATAATAAATTGAGCTTGTATACCTGCGGGGTGTGTATTATACCTGAAAGAAGTATTTGGGAATTAAAGAATCAAACAATCTGTACAATCCTTGGGCTGGCATTTAATGAAAGGGAATTACCAGGGATAATTAAGAAACTTAAGCTAAATAATGGTAAAATGAGTTCATTTGAGATGCACTGTAAACTTGTACAGGCTTCCAGTACTCAGGACAGAACATCCAAACAGCTTGATAAATTATTGTCAGAACGATTTGAACCATATAAAGAAAAGGTAAAGGGCTTATCACACAATGAAATTCATAAACATATTGAAAAAGGAGAATATACCGATATTCCTCTTTGTGCCCTTATCTGGTATGGTGTACGGAATGATGATAAAGATATTAAAAGCATAGAAGCAATGATTTTTGGTGCTGTACATATGTTTGAACATAGAGCATTGCGTTTCTATGATACACTTAGTAGAACTATGCCTGATAGCAGACCTGAAAATGTCATAAGGGAACTCAATGAAGTTGTAAGATCGAACAATAAACTTCAAACAAAATGCAATAGACTGGAAATAAAAAAAGATCACCTTACATCAGAGATAGGATCTATCAAAGAGGATAGATCAAAGATCATTGGTGAACTGGAAATACAAAATCAGGTAAATGAGCAGTTGAAAAATGATTTAAATGAAATAAAAGATGAGAACACACTGGACCGGATCAATGAACTTACCAGAGAGCTCGACTTTTTAACTACAGAAGTGAAGACGTTGAGTAGTGAATTAACTCAACGGGATCAAGAGATCAATAAAATGTCCTGTGAATTGACAAGTGTTAATATGTATCTGGAATCTGAGATAAAGGATAATGGTGAGAAAGTTGATCTGAATGGCTTAACAGTTGCTTATGTAGGGGGAGTGGAATCACTTGAGCCATATTATAAAGAAGTGATCGAATCATTCGGAGGTACATTTAATTATCACTGCGGCCGGTGTTTGCAAGGAAGAAAAGAGATAGAAAACCTTGTAGATAAGACAGATCTGATCTTCTGTCCTGTTGATATCAACAGTCACAAAGCGTGTAAGTATGTTAAAAAGGCATGTAGAGTACAAAATAAGCTCTGTTGTTTCCTTCGAAGTTCAGGATTGAGTATGCTTGTGCGGGAGATTGAGAAAGCCCCTGAATTGAAAGAATACGATTGCAGAATTTATTGAACTACCCCTCGCTATCGCAAGGGGCTTCCTCGCTCCAAAATATTGGAGTGCACCCCAAATCACTTCTCAATATTACATATCTAACTGAGCCCGTAGAAAACTTATTTGTCGTAAAATATATATTGTTGAATTACGAGTATATACTTATAATGAAATTCATCAACCGATCACAAGAATTAGCATTCTTGCAGCGAAAATATACTTCAAATAAAGCTGAGTTCATAATCATATACGGTCGTAGAAGAATAGGAAAAACCGAACTTATAAATAAGTTCTCTGAGCACAGACCGACATTGTATTTTCTTGGCAGAACTGAGTCAAAGACAGATACACTACGTAGATTCAACCTGATGTTAATGGAACATTTTGAAGACATTTCGCTTGTCTGCTCACCACTATCAAGCTTGAAAGAAGTAATTTAACTGCAGTCTCAGGGAGGATACACAAAGAATTCCCTGCTTATCTCGGGACAAAATTTGAGCGGATGATGATAGATATTTTTCCGCATCTTGATATCTTTTCACATGGAGGATTTTTTACCAGTATCGGAAGATGGTGGTATAAGGATAAAGAGATAGATATTGTAGTATTGAATGAAAATACTGATGAGATCATCTTTTGTGAATGTAAATGGCAAAATCGTGCCACTGGAGTAGGTATTCTTAAGGAACTGCAGGATAAATCATCATTTGTGAACTGGAATAATGATACAAGATTTGAAAAATTTATTGTTGTCTCAAGATCTGGCTTTACCCAAAAAGCACTTGATTATGCAAAGGATCATAACATTATTCTATTTACTCCTAAGGAGATTTGTAAAATATTTGTAGGAGTGTAAAAAATGTACGTATAGGAATTTCCTGACATGTTTCAATGGAAGACATATTTAAATACATTTAAAACCAACGATACTTCTGATTTAAATGAAGCATAAACTGTTAAACTTCACAGTTCTTATCGAACAAGACGAAGATGGTGTATACGTGGCAAGAATACCTAATATTCCAGGTTGTTATACACAAGGCAAAACCGTTGAGCAAGCTATGGAACGTATAAGAGAAGCGATACAAGTATGCCTTGAATCCGATATGGAAGAAATCCTACCAATGAAGTTTATCGGAATTCAGCAATTAGAGGTAAAAGCATGACTCGACTCCTTCCTGTTTCAGGAAGGAAAATGTGTAAAATTCTTGAGAAACTTGGTTTTGAAAAGGTCCATCAAGTCGGTAGCCATGTAAGATATGTTCACGCAGATGGCAGGAAAACTGTGATACCTCTACATGGAAAT
>MZXQ01000258.1:0-872 GCA_002926195.1 Candidatus Methanomarinus sp. HR1
AACATGCACGAAGTTCTTGAAAAATTCGATTTTGATAATACCATAAAAAAACTCGACGAAGCCGGTTTACTCTTCCTTGTTATGGAACGTTTTAAAAACATTGACCTGCATCCCGATAAGGTTTCAAATCACGAGATGGGATACATCTTTGAGGAGTTGATCCGTAAATTCAACGAAGCACTGGATGAAAACCCTGGTGAGCACTTTACACCCAGGGAAGTTATCCGCATGATGGTAAATATCCTGATAACTCATGATGAACAAGCTCTGAGCAGCAACCATATTGTACGTACTGTATTTGATCCATGCTGCGGTTCAGGCGGGATGTTAACCATTGCCAAGGAGCGGATTATGGAGATTAATAATCTGGCTGATATCCATCTTTTCGGTCAGGAATCACAACCAGAGACTTTTGCCATTTGCAAATCCGACCTTTATATGAAAAGTGCCAACGGCAAAGATGCCGAGAACATCAAGTTTGGAAGCACTCTTTCCAATGATCAGCATTCTAACAGGAATTTTGATTATATGCTTTCCAATCCTCCCTATGGCAAAGAGTGGAAAATGGATGAGGCTGCCGTTAAAGCTGAAGCTGAGCGGGGGCTGGCAGGACGCTTTGGAGCGGGTTTGCCGAGGATCAGTGACGGCCAGCTTCTTTTCTTGCAGCATATGCTTGCACGCATGAAGTCTCCTGGAGAGGGAGGCTCCAGGGTAGCCATTGTCATGAACGGATCGCCTCTTTTTACCGGAGATGCAGGAAGTGGTGAAAGTGAGATCCGAAGATGGATACTGGAGAACGACTGGCTGGATGCCATTGTAGCTCTTCCCGAGCAGCTTTTCTACAATACCGGTATTGCAACGTATGTGTGGAT
>MZXQ01000258.1:1003-1174 GCA_002926195.1 Candidatus Methanomarinus sp. HR1
CAGGCAAGTTTTGATCGTATTGATAGAATTCAGGAACAAAAAGCCTTCAAGAACCTGGCAACAAGCAGGAAGAAGGATCCGAAAGTAAAGGCTAAAGAGGAGGTTGAAGGGAAAAAACAGCAGGAAGCAATCCAGTCGATGCTGGCTACACTGCCTGATACTATGTTTAAA
>MZXQ01000258.1:1286-1586 GCA_002926195.1 Candidatus Methanomarinus sp. HR1
GATACTGAGAATGTACCGCTGGAAGAGGATGTTTTTGTTTATTATGAGCGGGAGGTCAAACCTCATGTTCCTGACGCATGGGTTAATACAGCGATTTGTGATCAGAAGGATGGTAAGGTTGGGAAGGTGGGGTATGAGATCAATTTTAATCGGTATTTCTATAAGTACCAGCCTCCCAGGCCGCTGGAAGAGATAGAGGCTGATATTAAGATTGTGGAAAAGGAGATTTTGGAGCTGTTGAGTGAGGTAGCAGGATGAATAAAAGTTCACATGACCCTGAAAATGGGGACTTAATCTACG
>MZXQ01000057.1:0-1208 GCA_002926195.1 Candidatus Methanomarinus sp. HR1
AAGAATGAAGGATTGGAAAATACGAAGCATTTTAGATATATCAAGTTATGATATACTAAAACAAAATCCTCCCTTCGGTTGGATTTTCTTGAGTACATCAAGTTATGATGTACTAGAACAAAACTATTAATAGCTTAAAGAATTAAAAGAAAATCAAAAGAAGGTATTTTTATGGATTTTCACGTAATGCTAGTTCCTACTTTAGGATGTCCTTCCAATTGTAGTTATTGCTGGAGTTCAGAGGAAGGATCTCCAATAATGAGCATTGAGACTATTGAAGAAGTGGTTAAATGGCTCAAGAATTTCAGGGATGACGGAGTTACTTTTACCTTTCACGGTGGAGAACCGCTATTGGCAGGTGCGGAATTTTACAAAAAAGCTCTACCATTATTATCAGAGGGGTTAAGTCATCTCAAACCAGCTTTTGCTCTGCAGACCAATCTCTGGAAGCTTACCCCTGAATTAGCCAGGATCCTGGCAGAGTATGATATTCCTATTGGTTCCAGTATAGATGGTCCCAGGGAGCTTAATGACCTGCAAAGAGGAGAAGGATACTTTGATAAGACCATGCAGGGCTATAAAATTGCCAGGGAAAATGGTCTTACCGTGCGATTCATCACCACATTCACATCACATTCCGTAGAGTTTAAGGAAGATATTTTTAATTTTTTCCTTGATAATGGTTTAACTCTTAAATTACATCCTGCACTACCATCTTTACGTGGTGAGAACCCTGGAAAATGGGCACTTGATCCGGAAAAATACGGAGAATTATTAATTTATCTTCTGGATAAATACCTGGAAAACATGGATAAGATCGAAGTCATGAATATTGATCATTTATGTAAATGTGTGTTCACCGGAATGGGCTCTGTCTGTACATTTGTGGATTGTATGGGGAATACCTTTGCCGTAGGACCCGATGGAAGTATTTATCCTTGCTATCGCTTTGTGGGCATGCCGGAATATGTTATGGGCAATGTTTACGATCATCCCGGCATTGAAGATCTTGCTAAGTCCGATGCATGGAAGCTTATGCATGAATTTAAGGAATATGTGGACCGGGAATGTAAAGAATGTCCCTATATCAAATATTGTCGAGGTGGATGCCCCTACAATGCCATAGTACCTACTGAAGGAAAAATAAATGGTGTTGATCCTCATTGTACTGCTTATAAGATGATATTTAAGGAAATAAATGATAGGGC
>MZXQ01000057.1:1230-7553 GCA_002926195.1 Candidatus Methanomarinus sp. HR1
ATATTCCATATTACACAGATACCTGACATACGCATGAATTTTTTTCCAATTGGCAGGAGGTATATACATAATAGCATCAATACAAACTGATAATGATAAAGTGAATATAATCTGTTCAAGACAGGACCCTGCCAGTCAGAATATTAAGAATAACCTGTTAAAGATCAAAGAGTGGAAACCATTAGACTTCAAATGTTCGGATGTATTGAACGTCTATGAATATAATAATTTCAGGCTTGTGGAAATAGACAGTATGCATATCTACCAGGATGGCCTGGACATAAGGCTGGCTGAATGCGGCTTTGATTCGCATATTATGATCTTTGCCTCCAAACACCGCAGTAATGATGGCAGGCATATACTAACAGTACACTATACAGGCAATACAAAAGAAGCAAAATTCGGAGGACACCCTATGGAATTAGCGGTGGCAGCTCCAAAAGTAATGCGTATGGTATTTAATAATCTGAAAATACTTACCAATAATGAAAATTTCGAGGTATCTATTGAGAGTACTCATCACGGCCCAAGTGACCTGAACATTCCTTCCCTATTCGTAGAGATAGGCAGTTCCCAAACAGAATGGGTAAACTCCACAGCAGGACGTATAGTAGCAGATGCAATACTCATATCATGTAGATTTCCGGATAATGAGGATATACCAATAGCCGTAGGATTCGGAGGCAATCATTATGCGACCCGGCAAAATAAACTTATCGAAGAAACTACCATAGCTTTCGGGCATATCTTCCCTTCATATAAACTGGATGAGTTGAATGATCAAATTATCAAACAGGCCTTTGAATGTTCAAACGCTGATTTTGCTTATTTTGATCGAAAATCCATGAGTGCCAAACAACGTGAGCGTCTTTATAGGATCATAGAGGAACTGGGATATGAAATTCTAAGAGAGACTGATATACGGGAAATGGACCGTATACCATGGCAAATCTATAAACAATTTAAAAAAAAAGTAAATGAGATCACTCCTTCAGGACGTATCAGGATAACTAATCATATTAAAGACGAAATTAAAAACTATCATCATACAAGAAAATATCTAACAATAAACCTGGCAGCTATCAGTCATGAACTCTTGCGTGAAGCAGAGAAATTTGATCGCAATCGTATTGAGGCTTTTTTAAAAGGAAAAAAAATCGTCTATGTGGAGCATAATGATGGACGTCTCTTGAATATTATTGTTGGAATTGATAAAAAGTATGCTGATTTAGTAATGAAAAAGTTAATGAATGAATGCATTAATATACTAAAAGAACACTACGATATACGTTATGTAAAGGATGAGGGCGTACTATACCTCACTGGAAGAAAATTCAGTCCGGACCTTGCTAAAAAACTGGGAATTACATCAGGGCCCCAATTTGGTGCACTCACAAGAGGAGAAACTGTTACAATAGATAAAAAGGTAATCAGTCCGGAAATGGTATATGTAATCACTGAAAGAGTTATACGGGTTAAAAACACATGTTAAGGTTAATAATAGAACAATAAACTGAGGGATAAAGGATGGAATCCATCATAAAAGAAGCAATTACAAGGGCAGAGGTAGAAGGTCGAACAGATAATATTTCACCAAACATCATAAATATAGGCCAGACCGATCAAGAACTGGAAGAGGTACTTCTACAATTAAAAACAAATATCCGTGTGATCGGATGCGGTGGAAGTGGTTCTAATACTATCCAGAGGATGACTGAAGAAGGCATAGCTGGTGCTGAACTATATGCAATAAATACTGATGCACAGCATCTTCTGCATGTTATGGCAGAGAGGAAAATATTGATCGGCCAGAAAAAGACAAGGGGTCTGGGTGCTGGCAGTTTACCCCAAATAGGAGAGGATGCCGCAAAAGAGAGTGAGGACGAAATAATATCGGCTGTAGATGGATCTGATATGGTATTTATTACCTGTGGTCTGGGCGGTGGAACCGGAACCGGTTCGGCACCTGTTGTAGCCGAAGCAGCCAGGGATGTAGGGGCATTGACCATTGCAGTGGTTACCTTACCATTTGGTGTAGAAGGTGCAGTCAGGCGCTCTAATGCGGAAGCGGGACTTGAACGCCTCAGGGATGTAGCTGATACGGTCATAGTAGTTCCAAACGATAAGCTTCTGGAAGTAGTTCCAAGATTACCCCTGCAAGCGGCTTTTAAGGTTTCGGATGAGGTTTTGATGAGAGCCGTCAAAGGTATTACTGAGCTGATAACCAAACCGGGATTAGTAAACCTTGACTTTGCTGATGTAAGAACTGTCATGCAGAAAGGAGGCGTGGCTATGATCGGATTAGGTGAATCGGACGGCGAGGATAAAGCTGGAGAATCTGTACAAAAAGCACTGCGCAGTCCTCTTTTGGATGTGGATATTTCAGGTGCGACCTCAGCACTTGTCAATGTAGTAGGCGGGCATGACATGACTGTTGCCGAGGCAGAGAATGTAGTTGAGGAGGTATATAGCCGGATTGATCCGGAGGCACGGCTTATCTGGGGTGCTCAGATAGACCCTAATCTTGAACATACTGTCCGTACTATGCTTGTAGTAACCGGTGTTAAATCTCCACAGATATATGGCAAAGGGAATAGTCGTAATATTACCAGTCGATATGGTATTGATTTCGTAAAATAATTTAATAAATGATCCAAAGGTTTATTTTATATATAAGAATATTATAGCTTGAAATCTATTCAGATGGACGTGAAATATTTGGTAAATGAAACAATAATTCCATCCTATATTCCGTTGAAACTCAGCGAATACACACGTATACTAAAACTCACACGCAAACCTACAAGGGAGGAATTCCTAATGATTGCTAAAGTGGCAGGTGCAGGAATTCTTATCATAGGATTTATTGGATTTGTAATATATTTCTTCCTGACCGAAATCCCTAAACTTACATAACGTGGCTATTACATGAATGAGGAGAATAATAACGAAACTGAGATATATGTAGTGAAGACTACTGCTAATCAGGAACGTTCGGTGGCCAATCTAATAGAAATGATGGCAAAAAAAGAGAATAGGGATATTAAGGCTATCCTTGCACCTGATGAACTTAAGGGTTATATATTAATAGAAGCCAGTTCACCTGAGGAAGTAGAATTTTCCATCCAGACACTTCCTCACGCCCGAAGTATGATAAAGGGTGCCTCAACGTTAAAAGAGGTTGAACATTTCCTTACACCAAAGACGGCGGTAATAGGGATTACAGAAGGAAGTATTGTTGAACTGATATCCGGACCATTCAAAGGTGAAAAAGCCAGGGTCAAGAGAGTAGATGAGACACATGAAGAGATTACAGTCGAACTATTTGAGGCTATGGTACCAATACCTATTACCATTCGAGGCGATAATGTCAGGGTATTGAAAAAGGAAGAAGAGGACTAATAAATGATAATTATATTAGCATTTATCTTATCAGGTAAATATGAGGAATAAAAAATGGGACAGACAGTTGAAGCATTAATACCAGGCGGGCATGCCAATCCAGGTCCTCCGCTGGGTCCGGCACTTGGACCCATGGGTGTAAACATTAAGGAAATTGTAGATAAAATCAATGAGAAGACAGCAGATTTTAATGGGATGCAGGTTCCGGTTAAGATAATCTTCGATGACAATAAAGATTATACTATAACAATTGGAACACCTCCTACTTCTGCATTGATCCTGAAAGAACTAAACCTTGAGAAAGGAACCAGTGATAATAAGGAAGAAATAGTTGGCAATTTGACTATTGATCAGGCAATAAAAGTGGCCAGGATGAAACAGGATAATCTGCTGGCAAATACCTTTAAATCCGCAGTAAAGGAGATTATAGGTTCGTGTGTGCCCATGGGTGTAACAGTAGAAGATATGGACCCCAGACAGGCACAGGAAGCTATAGATAATGGCAAATATGATGATTTATTTTAAAGTTAGGGTTATAGACCGATAGTTTAAAATACTTATCATACAGTAGAAGAACTTCTTAATTAACCGTAGAAGATCAACGGGTCGTTTGCATATATTGCAGATACTACGGGAGGAAATATGACATTTGAACAAATATTATCAGCTATAGAACAAGCACTCGGAGAGGCTCCAGAACGTAATTTCTCAGAAAGCGTTGATCTGGCGATCAATCTGAAGAATATTGATATGAGCCAGCCAGCAAACCGTATTGATGAAGAGATACTATTACCCAATGGATTGGGAAAATCAATCAAGATTGGTGTTTTTGCAAAAGGTGATATTGCTCAAAGAGCATTAGATTCCGGAGCTGATATGATTATTAATCCGGATGATATAGAAGGATTAAAGGATGACAAGGTAAAGGCTCGAGACCTTGCAAACGATATTGATTTCTTTATTTCTGAGGTCGCTTACATGCCTTCTATTGCTAAGGCTCTCGGACCTGTATTAGGGCCTCGTGGCAAGATGCCTGTACCTCTGACACCTGATAAGATCATTGAAGATATTATCAGAAAAGCTAAGAACTCTATCAGGGTACGCAGTAAAGACCGGCTTACATTCCATCTTCCTGTTGGACGCAAGGATATGGAAATTAAGTTGCTGGCAGAGAATGTTGAAGCAATAACTTCCAGGATTGAACAAAAACTTGCTAACGGCAAGCAAAACATCAAATCGATCTATGTTAAAACGACTATGGGACCTGTAGTGAAGGTGATGTGAAATGGACGAAAAAATACACCGCACTGCACATATACCCAGGTGGAAAATGGATGAGATCGAGGACATTAAAACTAAGATCGAACAGCATTCGGTAGTGGGAATGTTAGGTATCCATGGTATGCCATCAAAACAGTTCCAGCAAATGCGATCGAACCTGACAGGCTCTGCACTGATAAAGGTCAGCAAAAATAATCTTATATTTTTGGCATTAGCAGAGATCTCTGATGAGATCAAAATGATGGACAAATATATTACTAATGAAACCGGACTGGTATTTTCTAATGAGAATTCATTCAAACTTTTTAAATTGATTCAATCCAGCAAAACACCTGCACCTATTAAAGGTGGTATGGAAGCACCTGAGGATATAACTGTTGAAAAAGGTCCAACAGCATTTCCACCAGGTCCTATTGTAGGTGAACTTCAGGCAGCTGGAATCCCGGCAGCTATTGAAGGTGGGAAAGTTGTCATTAGAGATACATCAATAGTAGCAAAAAAAGGAGAAGTAGTTTCCCAAAATCTTGCATCTATGCTGACCAGGCTTGATATATTTCCACTTGAGCTGGGCCTTGAATTGAGGGCGACTTTTGAAGATAATATAATATTTGATGCCTCTACACTTGCAATTGATGAAACGTTATTTTTCAAAAACTTTACCACTGCCTCTTCACAGGCTTTCAACCTTGCAGTAAATGCAGCTTATCCGACAAAGACCACTATTCAAACTCTTCTTGCTATGGCAGTATCAGATTCAAAGAACCTGGCTGTAAATGCAGCTATTTTCACTCCGGGTGTAATAGATATACTATTATCTAAAGCCCAGAATCAGATGCTTGCACTATCAGGTATCGTATCAGATGAAGCTCTGGATGAAGATCTTAGGGCTGCGCTTGGTTCACAGGTAGCAGTAAGTATACCGCAAGTAGAAGTTGAAGAAGAACAGCAAGACGAAAAGAAAGAGGAAGAACCTGTTGAGGAAAGTAAAGAAGAGGCAGAAGAGGATGCAGCAGAAGGACTTGGAACTCTATTTGGTTAGAATAATAAATTAGTATAATTCAGTTAATATAAAGTAAAAGGTGATTATAAATGGAATATGTTTATGCAGCACTAATATTGCACAATACAGGTAAGGAAATTACTGAGGATGCGATCACGGCTGTCTTGCAAGCTGCCGAAGTCGATGTAGATGGAGCAAGAGTAAAAGCACTAATCGCATCACTCGATGGGATTGATATACAGGAAGCTATTGAGAAAGCTGCCTTTGCAGCACCCGCTGCTGGCGCTCCAGCAGCATCAGCTCCTGAAAAACCTGCTGCTGCTGAGGCAGCAGTCGAAGAAGCAGTTTCAGAAGAAGAGGAAGAAGCAGCTGAAGAGAGCGGAATGGAAGGATTGGGCGCTCTATTTGGATAAATAGAAAAGATATCTTTTTAGATCTCATATTGGCTGGATATGATCCGGCCCCTTTTTTTTATAGTATATCAGGTATATTATTTGCAGATCAACGGGTATTGTGTTTCATTAAAGACATGTTTCATCAATAATCGTGAATCTAATATATTATTACAACCACTGCCGTCAACATCACCAGCTAATTCATTGATCTGTATACCTTCCGGATAAAAGGTATATTTTGTTAA